>JAOPYB010000081.1 GCA_025964835.1 Nocardioides sp.
CACCGGCCAGCGCGGGTACGTCACCGCCCGTCGTGTCAGCACCGAGACGAAGGCCTCCGTCAAGACCACCGAGCTCATCGCGTACGTCGTGGCGGTGATCGCCGTGATCGTCGCGTCCCAGGTCGCCGACGACTTCGAGGCCAAGGAGTGCTGGTTCTACGTCACGCTGCTGACCATCGGCTACATGGTCAGCCGCGGCCTCGCCAAGTCCGGCAGCCGCGACTTCTACGACGACGTGAACGAGCACGACGCCAACCGCTGACGCGTCTCGCAGCACCGCAAGCGCCCCCTCCCCGCCCGGCGGGGAGGGGGCGCTTCCATGAGCCCCGCGGGGACCTGCCTCGATGAGCTGCGGACAGCGCGCGCCGAGGCCCCGCGAACGGGTAGGACCCCCTCCATGGACCCCGAGGAGGCACTCGCACGGCTCGGCGGATCCGCAGGATCCGTGGCGGCGTGCTTGTCGT
Organism: Nocardioides sp.; assembly: GCA_025964835.1. Lineage (GTDB taxonomy): Bacteria > Actinomycetota > Actinomycetes > Propionibacteriales > Nocardioidaceae > Nocardioides. The sequence goes on from JAOPYB010000081.1 coordinate 465, forward strand.
CCCCGGCACGGAACGGGCGCTCGGGCGCGACGCCGCCTTGCGTGCCGGCCGGCGCTCGCGATCGCGGACCCGGCGCTCCGACACCGGGTGATCCCTCGACGTCGTGCCGCAGCACCCCGTGTCCCTGCCGACTTCGTGCGTTTCCCGTGCCGCGAGGCGGGTAGACCTCAGATGTGAGCGAGTTTGCGTTCAGCAACTCCGACATGGGCGCTGCGCAGGCGGCCGCCACCGGCGCCGCCGGCCAGGCTCGCGGTGCCGACGGGGCCGACGCGCTGAACACGCTTGCCGCCGCACTGCCCGGCACCAGCGTCGCGGCGTACCTTCCGGAGCTCGCCGGCCTGTGGGAGACCGGCATCCGCGGCTGGGGGGATGCGGTAGAGCTCTTCGCCGAGGGCGTCGCCACCACCGCGCGAGAGGGCACCGCCACCGACAGCGGCGTGGGTGGCCTCTTCGGCGGCCTGTTCGGCGGCCCCTGATGGCCACCTACGGCGACCTGCGCAGCTGGAACGCGGCAGGCGTCTCCTCGGCGGGCACCGACCTGCGCGGCGACCTCACCACCCTCGAGAAGGCCCGCGACGAGCTCGAGGCGTCCGGCGTCCCTGACTCCTGGACCGGGCTGTCGGCGAGCTTCGCGGGCTGGCGGAAGGCCAGCCTCGTCGAGCAGATGCGCACCCACCTGGAGGGGGCCGGCGCCTTCGAACGTGCGGTCTTCGACGCAAGCAGCGAGGTCGCGGCGATCAGGCGGACCGTGGACGAGATCGACACAGATGCGGGGGCACAGGAGTTCAGCATCTCCGGCGACGGCACCGTCACCGACGTGACCCCGCCGGAACAGTTCGTGTCCCTGCGTGCTGCCGAGAGCCACACCGAGCAGCGCGTGGCGCTGCGCGACGCACTCGTGAGCCGGATCGAGCAGGTGCTCCGCAGGGCGACCGAGCTGGACACCACGCTGCTGTGGGCACTTCCCCACGAGTCGTTCAGCGACGGCGAGGACGAGGTGGCCGACCCCGGCGGCATGGGCGGGCACGACTGGCTCACCGGTCCCGTGAGCCTGGACGACTCCGCCTTCGACCTCAGCTCGATCATGCAGGGCCAGATCGGCGACTGCTGGTTCATCTCCTCCGCGGGCGCGGTGGGGGCGGCCGACCCCGACTGGATCCGCGACCACATCCGCTACAACGCCGACGGCAGCTACACGGTGACGCTCTACGACGAGGACGGCCACGAGGTCGGGGTGCGGGTGGACGCCTCGGTGATCGAGAAGGGCGTCCGTAACAGCGGCGATGGCTCCCCGTCCTGGCTGTCGGTCTACGAGAAGGCAGCCGCGTCGTACGCCGGAGGCTCCTACGGCGACATCGACTCCGACAGCATCGCCCGCGGTCTGAGCATGGTCACCGGTCGCCACGTCGACTCCGACGGGGACATGAGCATCGACGACATCCGGGCCGGGATGGACGACGGACGGATCCACGTGGTCTCGACGGAGGACGACAGCGACTCCTGGATCAACCCGTTCGACACGAGCATCGACGACGACAACGTGGTGCCCAACCACGCCTACATCATCGACCGCGTCGAGGACCATGACGGCGACGGGGATCTCGAGGTCCACGTCGTGAACCCGTGGGGACCCGACGGTGGAGACTTCGACGGGCACCATCGAAGTGGCGACCTGTGGTTGACCGAGGACGAGTTCCACGAGAGCTTCGACACCACCTACAGCATCGGGAGGCCTTGAGATGCCCCGGACCGTCCGCGTCGAGCAGGGTTCCCAGCCGAGCTTCAGCGGAGTGCGGGTGGGGATCATGCGGGTCGGTGAGCACCACGGTGACCTCAAGGCGCGGCTCGAGATCAGGGACGACACCAGCGGCAAGCGGGTCGACCTCGTCGAGGGCCAGAGCGAGGACCTGCTGGGCGTCGGGACCCTGACGCTGGAGCAGGTGCACCTGGCGGGGTCCGGCCGGCGCGGCGAGGTGACCCTGTCGTTCCGGGCCGTCGATGAGTAGCCGCCCGCTCGCCCTGGCGGCGTCGCTGAGCGCCGCGGTCATGGCCCTCGGCGGGTGCACCGGCGACGACCCGCCCGACCCGCCGTCGTACGCCGACCCGACCGTCGGGGTGGACCGCGCCCAGCAGACCTACGGGCCCCTGGTCCGCGACGTCGCCGACGAGGTGGCCGCCCTGGCCGGCACGACGGCGCACCGCGTCGGCCCCGAGACCGTCTGGCACAGCTCCGACCTCGACAGCTGCGTGTTCGCCTCCGCGCGCTACGAGCTCGCCGTCGTCTTCGGCACGGAGGTCGGCTGGCCGGAGGTGCGCGACGCGACCGAGGGCGTCCTGGCACCACGGGGGTTCGAGCTGACCGACCAGCTCGACATCCCCGGTGGCTACAACGGCTTCGACGCCGTCGCCGAGGATGGCGGCCGGTTCGAGGTCCGCTCCAAGCTCGGCACCCCCAGCACGATCGACCTCGAGGCCCCGGTGCTGGGCGACTGCCCGACGAGCGGCGGCCAGACCCTCGCGCCGTAGTCGGTGCGGGATGCCGGTTGCCGGCCCCTGTGGAAAACCCCTCGGTGGTGGCGCGGGCCTGGGGAGGACCTCGTCATGGACCCGGTGGAGGCACTCGAACGGCTGGGCGGTGTCGCCGGCACGGCGACCCTGCTCGGCCTGACGACACCCGGACTGCTGCGCGGCGCCCTGGTCTCGGGCCGCATCCGCCGGATCTGCCGCGGCGTCCTGGTCCTCCCCGGCGCCGAGCAGGCCGTTGTCTCGGCAGCCCGGCTCGGCGGAGTTGTCTCGCACCTCTCCGCCGCCCAGCTGCACGGGTGGGAGGTGGCCTTCTCACCGACCCATCCGTGGGTGACGGTGCCGCGCAACCGGGAGGTCCACGACCGACGGGGCACGCAGCTCTTCTGGGCCTCGCTCGACGGTGAGCCCGGGCCCGTCACGACGCCCCTGCGCACGGTTGTCGACTGCGGGCGCCGCCTCGCCTTCGGCCCGGCACTCGCGGTCGCCGACTCGGCCCTGCGACACCGGGCGGTCGACGTCGATGAGCTCCAGGTGGCGGCGGCAGGGGTCCGCGGCATGAGCGCGGCCGCGGTCCGTGAGGTGGCGCAGGCCGCCGACCGGCGCGCCGCCAACCCCTTCGAGTCGATGCTGCGCGCCCACGCGATCCGGTCCGGGCTCGACGTCGTGCCCCAGCACCCGGTGCCGCTGCCGGGCCTGGTGGTCCACCCGGACCTCGTCGACGTCGGGCGCCGGTTGTACTGGAGGCGGACTCGTGGGAGTTCCACACCGGTCGCGAAGCCCACGAGCGGGACTGCTGGCGGTACACCGCCCTGGTCCTGGCCGGGTGGACGGTGCTGCGCTTCACCTGGCGCCAGGTCAGGTACTTCCCCGACTGGGTGCTGGCCTGCCTCCGACACGTCGCCGGGAACAGCTCAGGGGGCAAACGGCCCGGCTCTCGCCCCAATCGACGGTCTATGGCCCCGTTTGCCCCCCGTAGCCGTCAGTCGACGACCTGGAATGTGATCCCCCTGGCCTGGAGGCGGCCCAGCAGGTTGTCGCCCATCGCCTGGGCGGTGGTGACCTGCCCGGCGGTCGTCGGGTTGTCGTCGAACGCCAGCGACAGCGCCGACTCGGCGAGCATCTTGGCGGTCTCGTCGTAGCCCGGGTCGCCGCCGGAGACGCGGGTGTGGACGGTGCGTCCGTCGCCCTCACCGACGAAGTCGACGGTGAACCAGGACTTCTCGCGCCGGCTCGCGTCGGGGCCGTCGCCCTGCTTGATCCGGCCGAGCAGCAGGTTGCGCAGCGGCTTCACCTGCGCCGCGACGGCGATCGAGGCGACGCCGGCGGCCCCTCCCGCGGCGTAGCGCAGGGTCTTGGTGCCGGCGTAGTGGGAGTAGCGGAACTTCGGGCCGTACGACGCAAGGGCGGCGCCGCTCCGGGCCACCACGAAGGGATCGATCGTCGGCATCGGCAGCAGCCAGAAACCGAGCAGCCTGTCGCGGTGCGGCTTGCCGGCGACGGCCTTGGAGGAGCGTCCCTCGGGTCGCGGCTCGGCGCGCCGGCGCTCGGCAGACGCCTGCTTCATCTGGCGGGCACGCGACATCGCGGTCATCGCCGAGTGGAAGGTGCCTCCGGAGAACATTCCGCTGGCGCGGACCACGCCGCGCAGCGTCACCGGCCCCTGGGCGCCCAGCTGCTGGACCGTGAACATCGCCCCCAGGTCGTGCGGGATCGAGTCGAAGCCACAGGCGTGCACGATCCGTGCCCCGGTGCGCTCAGCCGTGGCGTGGTGCGCGACGTACATCCGGTCCACGAACTCCGGCTCGCCGGTCAGGTCGACGTAGTCGGTCCCGGCCTCGGCGCAGGCGGCGACCAGGGGCTCGCCGTACGTGAGGTACGGGCCCACCGTCGTGATGACCACCCGGGCCCGCCCGGCCACCTGCGCGAGCGAGGCCGCGTCGGAGACGTCGGCGTGCAGCAGCTCGACGTCGGCGAGCGCGGGGTCGATCCGCACCAGCCGGTCACGGACCCGGGCCAGCTTGTCGGGGCTGCGGCCCGCCAGCGCCCAGCGCAGGCCCGCGGGCGCGTGCGCGGCGAGGTACTCCGCCGTCAGGCCTCCGGTGAAGCCGGTCGCCCCGAAGAGCACGATGTCCAGGTCACGTGAGTCAGCCATGGCGTCATGCTGCCACCGACGGGTCGCCCTGCGGGTGGGCGTCTCGACGTAAAGTCGGGGGCATGTGCCGCAACATCCGCCCCCTCAACAACTTCGATCCGCCCGCGACCCGTGACGAGGTCACAGCGGCCGCGCTGCAGTACGTCCGCAAGGTCAGCGGGACGACCAAGCCGTCCCAGGCCAACCAGGCGGTCTTCGACCAGGCGGTCCGCGAGATCGCGCACCTGACCCAGCACCTCCTCGACGACCTGGTCACCACCGCGCCACCCAAGGACCGCGATGTCGAGGCGACCAAGGCCCGGGCGCGGGCCGAGCTGCGCTACGCCCGATGACGCTGGCCGACACCCTCGCTCCGTACGACGCTGCGCTGGCGCTGCTGCGCGAGCGCCCGCTGGTGGTGCTGACCGGCGCCGGGCTGAGCACCGACTCAGGCATCCCCGACTACCGGGGGCCGGGCTCGCCGTCGCGGACCCCGATGACCTACCAGGAGTTCGTGTCCGGGCCCCACGCCCGGCAGCGCTACTGGGCCCGCAGCCACCTCGGGTGGGGACGGATGAAGGGCGCCGAGCCGAACGCCGGGCACCACGCGCTCGCGCGGCTCGCGCCGGACCTGCTGATCACCCAGAACGTCGACGGCCTGCACGAGCGGGCCGGCTCCCCCCGGCTGGTCGCCCTGCACGGCCGGATCGCCGACGTCGTCTGCCTCGGCTGCCGCACCACGTCACCGCGGGTGGCGCTGCACGAGCGGCTGACGACCCTCAACCCCGGTTTCGCCGACCGGCACGCCGCCGCCGAGAGCCGCCCGGACGGCGACGTCGACCTCGACGACACCGCCGACTTCGTCGTGCCCGGGTGCGCGGGCTGCGACGGCATCCTCAAGCCCGACGTGGTCTTCTTCGGCGAGAACGTCCCCGCGCCCCGGGTGGAGCGCTGCTACGCCGCGGTCGACGCGCTGCCCGGGTCGGGCGGTGCGCTGCTGGTCGTCGGCTCGTCGCTGACGGTGATGAGCGGCTTCCGGTTCGTACGACGGGCGGCCCGCGCGGGCACGCCGGTGGTGATCGTCAACCGCGGGACGACCCGCGGCGACGACCTCGCGACGTACAAGCTCGAGCTGGGCTGCAGCGAGTTCCTGACGTCCCTGGCCGGCTGACGACCGGAGCGGCCGAGCCCGGCTCAGAGCCGCCGGACGAAGATGTGGTCGGCGGCCTCGGGCAGGATCTCGGCGGTCTCGCCGCCGGAGCCCACGAGCACGCCGTCCTGGGTGTTGACGACCGTGATCGTCTTGTCCGGCAGGGCGCCCACGCGGCGCAGGGCGCTCATCAGCGCCTCGTCCTTCTGCATC
>JAOPYB010000083.1 GCA_025964835.1 Nocardioides sp.
CGGCCACCCGTGCCAGGCCAACGCCTACCTCACGCCGCCCGGCGCCCAGGGCTTCGCGGTCCACTCCGACAGCCACGACGTCTTCGTCTTCCAGACCGCCGGCTCCAAGCAGTGGGAGGTGCACACGCCCGACGGCGTGGAGGACATCCTGCTCGAGCCCGGCCTCTCGATGTACCTCCCCACGGGCACCCCGCACGCCGCGCGGGCCCAGGAGAGGGTCTCCCTGCACGTCACGATCGGCATCAACCAGCTCACCTGGCGCGGCCTCGTCGAGCGCGCCGTCAAGGACGTCCTCGCCGGGGTGTCCGACGAGCACCTCCCCGCGGGCTACCTCGAGCACCCGGGCGAGCTCGCCGACGAGCTCGGTCGCCGGCTGGAGGCGCTCGCGACGAACATCCGTGGCGTCGACGCCGTCGGCGCGGTCGACGCAGAGGTACGCCGGTTCCTCACCGGCCGCTCCCCCCGGCTCGCCGGTGGGCTCCACGACGTGCTCGCCGCGCGTTCGCTCGAGGACACCACCGCGCTCCGCCGTCGCGCCGGGCACCCGTGCGTGCTGCTCGGCCGGGGCGAACGGCTTGAGGTGCTGCTCGGCGACCGGTCGATCGACGTGCCCGCCCGGCTCCGGCCCGCCCTCGAGGAGGTCCGCGCCCGTCCCGAGCTGCGGCCCGCCGACCTCGCCGACCACCTCGACCCGCAGAGCCGGCTCGTGCTCTGCCGTCGGCTCGTCCGGGAAGGGCTGCTCGAGGTCCAGAGATGACCAGCCGCGACCCGGCCTTCCGCTGCGCCGGGGCGAGCGTGCTGCGCGACGAGCCGGTGACCGGCACCGCGTCCACGGTCCGCGCGTTCCTGCTCGTCGAGAACACCGGGCCTTGGGGCGTCGAGGCGCTGCGTGACGCCCGGCTGCCCGACGGGCTCGGCCGGTCCGTGACGAGCGCCTGTGCCGCCGCCCGGGTGCGCCCGCTGCTCGTCCGCCGGCCAGACCGGCAGACCAACCAGGACGGCATCCGGGTGTTCGTGGCGTACGCGCACCCGGAGCGACCCTGGCTGGAGAGTGGCGTCCTCGCCGACCCGCACGAGCTGCTCGGCCTCGACCTCGCTGCGCTCGGCGCCGGCCGTTCCGCGGGTCTCCAGCCGGATCCCACCTCGCTGCTCTGCGTCTGCACCCACGGGCGGCACGACGCCTGCTGTGCCGAACGCGGCCGCCCGGTCTCCTCGGCGCTGGCGCTGGCCCACCCCGAGGAGACGTGGGAGGTCTCGCACATCGGCGGCGACCGGTTCGCCGGCAACCTGCTCGTGCTCCCGCACGGTCTGTACTACGGACGGCTCGACCCCGCGAGCGCGCTGGCGGCGGCCGGCTCGCACGCGGGCGGCGAGCTCGACCTCGACCACCTGCGCGGCCGGTCGGGCTTCCCGATGCCCGTGCAGTACGCCGAGATCGCCCTGCGTCGCGAGCTCGCCGAGACCCGGGACGACGCGCTCCGTCTCGTGTCGAGGTCGGCCCGGGACGGTGTCACCGAGGCGGTCTTCGACGTGGCGGGTGCGACGTGGGAGGTCCGGGTGCGCGCGTCGCCCGGCCAGCAGCCCGAACAGCTCACCTGCAAGGCCACCCGCGACAACCCGATCCCGGTGCACGAGCTCCTCGACATCGTCCGTCGGTGAGCCCCGGGGCTACGGTCACCCCATGACCGCGCTGTTCCGCGCCGCCCACGCGGGACCCGGCGCCGCCGTGGTGCTGCTCGCCGTGATGCTCGCGGTCGCCGGCGACCTGTCGCCCGCCCGGGCCGCGTTGCTGGCCCTCGCCGTCGCCGCCGGGCAGCTCTCGGTCGGCTGGTCCAACGATCTCGTCGACGCCGCGCGGGACCGCGAGGTGGGGCGCCCGGACAAGCCGATCGCCTCGGGCGGCGTGGACGAGCGCACCGTCCGGGTCGCGTGCGCCCTCGCGGTGCTGGCGGTCGTCCCGCTCTCGCTCGCGTGCGGCTGGCTCGCGGGTTCGGTCCACCTGCTCTGCGTCGCGTCCGCGTGGGCCTACAACCTCGGGATCAAGGCGACGGCGTGGTCGTGGGCGCCGTACGCCCTCTCGTTCGGGGGCCTGGTCGTCTTCGTGTCCCTGGCCGGCCGGCCGGCCGAGCTGCCGCCCTGGTGGATGCCGGTCGCCGCCGCCCTCCTGGGCATCGGGGCGCACCTGCTGAACGTGTTGCCGGACCTGGCCGACGACGAGCGCACCGGCGTGCACGGCCTGCCGCACCGCCTCGGGCCGCGCCGGCTGCCGGTGGTCGCGACGGCGGTGCTGGTGGCGGGCTCCGTCGTCGTCGTCGCAGGCTCGGGGGTGGGGCGTACGCCGGGACTGGTCGCGGGCTCCGTCGTGGCGGCCCTCGCCGCGGTGGCGCTGGCCGGTCGTGGCCGGACACCGTTCGTCTCGGCGATCGCGATCGCCCTCGTCGACGTCCTGCTGCTGGTGACGGCTCAGTAGCCGGCAGGCTTCTCGTCCACGTCGAGCCAGGTGTGGAAGAGCGGGCTGAGCTCGCGTCCCGAGATCCGCTCGGACAGGGCGACGAGCTGCCGCGTGGAGGCGTTGCCGTGGCGGTGCGCCGCGGCCCAGGCCTTGATGATCCGGAAGAAGTCGTGGCTGCCGACCCGCTCGCGCAGGACCTGCAGTGTCATCGCGCCGCGGTCGTAGACCGCGCTGCCGAACAGGTCCTCGGAGTCGATGAACTTCCGCGGCGCCGGGTCCCAGAGGCCGTTGTCGGGTCGGGTGCGGTAGAGGTCGTCGAAGTGCTCGGCCGGGGTCTGGTCGCCGTGCCTCGCACCCCAGAGCCACTCGGCGTACGTCGCGAAACCCTCGGCCAGCCAGATGTCGTGCCAGTCGCGCAGGGTGACCGAGTCGCCGTACCACTGGTGCGCCACCTCGTGCACGAGCGTCGACGTGCCGACGCCGCCCGGGTAGAACGGGCGGGTCTGGGTCTCCAGGGCGTAGCCCACGTGGGCGTTGTCGACGATCATCCCCGCGGAGGTGAAGGGGTAGGGGCCGAAGAGCTTCTCCTCGAAGCGGATGACGTCCTTCAGGCCGTCGCGCGTCGCCTGCGGGAGGTCGGCGCTCGGGTCGGCGAACGACCAGATCGGGATGGTGCGGCCGGTGATCGACGTGGTGGAGGACCGGTAGACGTCGAAGGTGCCGATCGCGACCGTGGCGAGGTACGTCGACATCGGGTCCCGGGCCTGCCACACCCACGTGGTGTCGGTGCCGTGGGCGATCTTCTTCGCCAGGTTGCCGTTGGCGGCGACCTGCACGGTGCTGGGCGCGGTGACCCGGAACGTGTAGGTCGCCTTGTCGCCGGGGGTGTTGTTGGACGGCAGCCAGGTCATCGCCCCGACCGGCTCGCCGAGCGCGATCGCGCCGTCGGTGGTGCGGACCCAGCCCTCGGTGGAGCCGTCGGCGTCGGTGTGCTCGCTCGGGGTCCCGGAGTAGCCCACCGTCGTGGTGAACCCGCCCCGCACCGGCTTCGCGGGGCTCACGACCAGCTCGTGTCCGCTGCGTTCGAAGGTGGCGGCCCGTCCGTCCACGAGCACGGTGTCGACCGTCAGGCCGGACAGGTCGAGGTGGAAGGTCCGCAGCTCGCGGTGCGCCCGGGACCGGATCGTGGTGGTGGCGTCGAGGTGGTTGGTCGCCGGGTCGTAGCCGAGCACCACGCCGTAGTGCCGGACGTCGTAGCCGGCATTGCCCTGGGCCGGGAAGAGCGTGTCGCCCCGGGGGACGCCGCGGTCTGCGGCCCCGGCGGCGGTGGCGACCGGCGTCGATGCGACCAGACCCCCGACGAGCGCGAGGCCCGCGAGGGCGGCGGTTGCGGACCGGATCGACTTCGACAACGCGAGCTCCTGAGGACGGGATCGGGCTTCGCCCCGACCCTACGCTCGCTCTGCTTCACCAGGTGAAGTAGAGCGAGCGGCACATCTCATGGTGAGCTCGCCGTGAGAAGTGACGCTTCGCCTACAGCTCATGGTGAAGCCGTGGGCGGGGCCATCCCGGCGGGCCGCAACCCTTGACGTACTCGTAGTATGTGAGGATGGCCACTGTCGAGCAGGACGTCAGCCAGCTGACCGAGCAGCGCTTCCGGCGCATGAGCTTCGTGGGCGGGGACTCCCTGCCCCCGGTCGATGCGACCGGTCTGCCACCGGGTCCGGGCTGGCCACCCCTCCTGCAGACCGCCGGGCTGTTGCGGTTCCGCCACCGGTTCCATCCCTACCTGCACCGGAAGTACGGCGACGTCTTCACGGTGCGTCTGGTCCCCAGCGGTCGGCCGCTGGTCTTCTTCACCCGCCCCGAGCACGCGAAGGAGATCTTCGCCGGCGACCCCGAGGTCTTCCACGCCGGCAAGGCCAACGCGATCCTCGGCCCGATCATGGGCGAGCACTCGCTGCTGCTGCAGGACTCCTCGCAGCACAAGCGGGCCCGCAAGCTGCTGATGCCGGCCTTCAACGGGCACGCGCTGCGCGACTACGAGTCGCTGGTCACCGAGCTCGCCCGCGAGGAGGTCGCGCGCTGGGTCCCGGGCACGGAGTTCCGCTCGCTCGACCGGATGAACGCGCTCACCCTCGAGGTGATCCTGCGGGTCGTCTTCGGCGTCACCGACGAGCAGCGGCTCGCGCAGCTGCGTCCGCGGGTGAACAAGACCGTCGAGATCAGCCCGGCGATCCTGCTCGGCTGGAGCTACCCGAAGCTGCAGCGCTTCGGCCCGTGGAAGCGCACCGTGCAGAACCAGCATGAGCTGGACGCGCTGATGTACGCCGAGATCCGCGAGCGTCGTACCGCGCCCGACCTGGCCGAGCGGACCGACGTGCTGTCCCGGCTGATCCGCGCCGGCGAGGACGGTGCCGGGCAGGGTGACGTCCTCACCGACACCGAGCTGCGCGACCAGCTCGTCACGCTCCTGCTGGCCGGGCACGAGACGACCGCCACCGCGCTCGCGTGGGCGCTGCACGAGCTGGGCCGCGACCCCGCGCAGCTGCGTCGCGCCCAGGAGGCAGCCGACGCCGGTGACGACGCCTGGCTCGACGCGGTGATGAAGGAGTCGCTGCGACTGCACCCGGTGATCCCGATGGTGGTCCGCACGCTGATGAAGCCCGCGACCATCGGCGGCATCGACCTTCCGGCCGGCGCCACCGTCGGGCCGTCGATCATCGTGACCCACAGCCGCGAGGACAACCACCCGGACCCGGACGTCTTCCGTCCCGAGCGGTTCCTCGACCACAACCCGCCCACGAACACCTGGATCCCCTTCGGCGGTGGCGTGCGGCGGTGCATCGGCGCCGGTTTCTCGCTGATGGAGGGGGTGGCCGTGCTGCGCGAGGTGCTCACGGCGTACGACGTCACCGCCGTCGGCGACGACGAGCCGAAGGTCCGTAACATCACCAGCGTCCCGCGCCGAGGTTCGCGGATCCGCGTGACCGCCCGCTGACCGTCAGGAGACACGATGAGCGACGACCGCCCCGACCAGGACGCCCTCGAGGTGGCCCGCGCCCGGATCCGTGACGAGCACCTGAGGCCGCCCGGCACCCGTCCGCGCTCCACCGCCCGCGGGCTGCACCACACGGCGCTGATCAGCAGCGACGTGGAGCGGACCGTCCGGTTCTACCAGGGCGTGCTGGGCTTCCCGCTCACCGAGCTGATCGAGAACCGCGACTACCCCGGCTCCTCGCACTTCTTCTTCGACATCGGCAACAGCAACCTGCTGGCCTTCTTCGACTTTCCCGGCCTCGACGTCGGGCCGTATGCCGAGGTCCTCGGCGGCCTCCACCACCTGGCCATCTCCGTCGAGCCCGAGCGCTGGGAGGCTCTCGTCGCCCGGCTCGTCGAGGCCGGGGTCGAGCACGAGGTGCACAGCGGCGTCTCGGTCTACTTCCGGGATCCCGACGGCGCGCGCATCGAGCTGATCGCCGACCCGCTCGGGGAGATGTACGGCACCGAGGTGCTCTGAGCGGGCGAGCCCTCGGCAGCGCGGCCGAGGTGCGAGAGCAGGGGTCTCGTTGCCTACGTGCGGTAGCCCCTGGCCTGGGTGCGGTACATGTCGGCGTAGGGCCCGTCGGCGGCCATCAGGCTCGCGTGGTCGCCGGTCTCCACGATGCGCCCCTCGGCCATCACGACGACGAGGTCGGCCGTGCGCACGGTCGAGAACCGGTGCGAGACGATCACCGTGATCGTCCCGGTGCCGCTGTCCTGCTGGGACAGGCGGGAGAACCAGTCGAAGACGTGCCTCTCGGACTCGACGTCGAGGGCGTACGTCGGCTCGTCAAGGATCCGCAGGAGCGGCGCGGACCGCATCGCCGACCTGGCGAGGGCGACCTTCTGCCACTGCCCGCCGGAGAGATCGACGCCGTCGAGGAACGCGTTGCCCAGGGGGGTGTCCAGGCCCTGCGGCAGCTCGTCCTCGAGTGAAGCCACGTCTGCTCGCCTGAGCGCTGCGCGGACCGCGTGCGCGTCGTCGATCTGCTCGACCGCCCCAAGCCCGACAGCCTCGCGGGCGTAGAGCTCGTACTGGACGAACTCCTGGAATGCTGCGGTGACGTTGCGGCGCCAGGCGTCGGTGTCGAGCTCGTCGGCATCGTGCCCGTCGATCTCGACGTGTCCGGCGGTAGGCCGGTGCAGACCGCTCAGCAGCGCGACCAGGGTCGACTTCCCGGCTCCGTTGTCTCCGACGACGGCCACCACCGTCCCGGCGGGCAGGAGCAGGCTGACGCCGTCGACGGCGTCCCGGTCGGCGCCCCTGTGGCGGAAGCTGACGTCGTGCAGCTCGATGCCGCGGGTGAGGCGCCCCGGTGGCTGCTGCGTCCCGCCTGGCTCGTGGTCCTCGGTGTACCGCCGCAGCCCGAGCAGGTGGCGCATGGTCTCGATGATGCGGAACAGGGCGCCGGTGTTGGCGAGCAGCGAGCCCAGCTGGGAGTGCAGCTGCTGCCCGGCCGTCAGGACCAGGATCACCTCGCCCAGCGTGGCCTCCCCCGTGAGGGAGCGGTTCGTGACGTAGAGGAGGGCCCCGGCGAAACCGGCCGTGAACAGCATCAGCGCGATGGTCGTGGCAATGGTGCCCACGAGCTCGGCGCGCCACTGGACGGCGACGGCGCGACGCCAGGCGACCTGCTGCCGCTCGAGAACGGCCTCGCCGAGCCCGAGCACTCGCAGCTCACCGGCCACCCGGGGCTCGAACGCCAGCAACGCCAGGCCGTCGGCTGCCCGCGTGTCCGGCAGGCACTCGCGCAGGGCGCGCTGGGTGCGCCCCTCGGACCAGCGCGAGGCGAGGATCGGGGCCACGGCTACGAGGGGCAGCAGCAGCAGGAGTGGCGCCACCGACACCAGCAGGACGATCGTGACGAGGAGCTGCAGGCAGAGCAGCAGCGCGTACAGCAGCGTGCTCATCGACTCCTGGAAGTGCTCCCGGTTGGTCCGCAGCAGCGTCAGCCGGTCCTGGAAACGCTCGTCCTCGACGTCCTCCACGGTGCGGAGCCGGGTGGTCAGGTCGACCAGGTGGCTGTAGAACCAGGGGAAGATGGCGCCGAGCACCGCGCTGACCGCGGCGGCCAGCACGCCGACGACCAGCGAGTACCTGTCGGTGCGGGCGGCCATGGCCAGCAGGTGGCGCAGGCCCGCGCGTGCCGGGAAGTCTTCGGCATCGGGCCCGGCGTCGGGCCCGGCGTCGGGCCCGACGTCGGGTCCGGTGTCACTCATCGTCGGTCTCCCACGGGTACATGCCGGCCTGGAGCTCGAACGCGTCGGCGTACCGGCCTCGCGCCGCCACCAGCTCCTCGTGGGTCCCGTGCTCGACGACTCGGCCGTGCGCGAGGACGACGATGCGGTCGCAGCGCCGCGCCAGCGCCAGCCGGTGGGTGACCAGGACCGTGGTCGCCGTCTCGGCGGTCTGCTCGACCAACCTCCGCACCAGCTCCTCCTCCGCGGCGGTGTCGAGGTTGGAGGTGGGCTCGTCCAGCACGAGCAGGCGTGCGCCGTGGTCCAGGGCGTACGCCGCGCGAGCGTGGGCCAGTCGCTGCCACTGCCCGCCCGAGAGATCGCTCCCGTCCACGTACGGCGTCGCCAGGTGCGTTGCGACGCCCTGGGGCAGGCGGCGCGCGAACCCTGACGCTCCGGCAGCGTCAAGTGCAGCGGTGACATCGGCCTCGCTGGCGACGTGGTCCACGGCGCTCGTCGCGACGTTGTCCGTGACGTCGCCCGGCATCCTCAGGAAACCCTGGAAGAGCGGGGCGATCAGCCGCTGCCAGCTCGACAGGGACACATCGGTGAGATCGTCCCCGTTGACGCGGACCGCACCGGAGGTGGGTGCGAAGAGGCCGCACAGGAGGCGCACCAGGGTGGTCTTCCCCGCGCCGTTGAGGCCCACCACGGCCAGGGACGAACCGCCGGGGATGGTCAGGTTCACGTCGCTCAACACGTCCGGCCCGGCCTCGTGCGCGCCGGGGTAGGCGAACGAGACGTCGCGCAGCTCGACGGTCGGCGCCGCCACCGGGTCGACGGGGGTGCCGGCATCGCCGTCTCGGGCGGCCCTCGCATCGCGCTCCACCTGCTCGATGGCGGGCAGGATCTTCACGCCGTACTCCACCGCCATGTCCTCGGGACTGCTGCCCGCGAACATCAGGACCAGGAACATCATCGGCACGAACACGACGAGCGCTGCCACGTCGAGAGCACCCTCGGCCGCCGAGCTCGCCGCCCACGACAGGCCGGCCAGTGTCGCCGCACCGGTCAGCGCCATGTGCCACGCCCCGTTGCCGCCCATGCCCGCGCGTCGCTCCTGCCAGGTGGGAGTCCATGCCGCCACCCCGGCGCCACCGATCCGGGTGTTCAGCCAGTGCCGGAGCCCGAACAGGCGGACCTCGAGCCGAGCCGCCCGCTCGAGTCCCAGGGCCGCGAGGTACCACCCCTCGCGTCGGGCTCGGTCACCCTCGCGCCACGCCTCGACGATGCGCAGGGTCGCGCGTCGCCAGCGCACGCGCATCACCAGCATCGCCGCCAGGACGGCTGCTGCCACCAGCGGCTGATAGGTGGCCAGCACGACCGTCGCGGCGAGGACGGTGACGTAGTCCTGCGCCAGCGCGAGGATGCCGGCCGCCCCCTGGCCCGGTGTCGCAGCCCATCGGATCAGGCCCTGCAGCTCTCCCATGGCGTCGAGATGAGCGTCCCCCTGCAGATGGGTCAGGTCAGCCCCGGACAGTGCCGCTCGCACCACCCGCTCCCTGATCGCGCCGTCAACGGACTTCGTCACCCGCCACCGCAGCCGACCCAGCACCGGACCGAGCACCTCGCCCAGCAGGAACAGGCCCATGACGAGGAGGAACGACGGGACGACCGGGCGCAGGTCGCTGGATCCGAGCGAGCCGGCGACCCGGCCACTGAGCCGGCCACCGGCGACGATCAGGGCCACGGGAAGCAGCCCGGCCACCAGCATCACCACGACCCTCACCACCACCAGAGCCGGCGATGCCAGCGCCAGGAGCCGGACCAGGGCCAGCCGGCTCGACACCAGTCGGGTGAGCTGCGACCGGGACCGACCAACCGACTCCGCACGTCGCATGACCGAGACGCTAGAGGCCGGGGTCACGATTGCCAATCGATTTGGGCAGGCTGAGGGAGTCACCTGTGGTGGAGGAGGTCTTCCGTCGCCCGGAGCTGCTCGGCCTGCTCTACTCCGCGGGCCTGATGCCGAGCATCTGGCTGGTCGCGGCTGCTCTGACGCTCTCCGGCGCCGCCGACATGGTCTCCGGCGTCTTCGGCGGGACCGCGTGGAACCAGACCGTCCCCGAGCACATGCACGGTCGCCTGGCCGCATCGGGATGCTGACCTACTCGATCGGCCCGCTCGGCGGTCAGGTCCGGGCTGGCATCACCGCCGACCTGTGGACCGTCCGCGGGGCCATCTCCATCGGCGGCTTCGCCTGCATCGCCGGGGTGGGCATGACCGCGCTGGCGCTCCGCGACTTCTGGACCTACGACGCCCGGACCGACGAGCACGCCGTGGCCGAGCGCGCGACCGGGCGGCGGCGGCGGGGGAGCAGTGACGGACCGGCGCGTCGTTCACGCGGGGGCTCTGCCCCTTCCCGCCGGGCTTAGAGTGCGAAGGGTAGGCAGCAGTCGAAGCTCGCTCGAGCGGATGATCACGGTGTCTCGGAACGAAGGCATCCCATGACGCGTCACGCTCGACCCTTCCGCACCCTCCACGTCACGACCGGGATCGCGCGGGTGGCCCTCGGGGCCTGCGCCCTGCTCGTCGCCGCCCAGCTCGCGAGCGTGGCACCCGCCACCGCCGCACCGTCGGCGCCGGCGGCCGGGGCGACGTTCGTCGACCTCGGCACGGCCGCGGGCTATTCCGTGCTCGGCGGTTCCGGGGTCAGCAACACCGGCGCCGCGACGGTGCTCGCCGGTGACCTCGGGCTCAGCCCCACCGGCGTGATCGCGGGCTTCCCGCCCGGCACGACCGCCGGGACGATCCATGACAAGGACGCGGCCGCAGAGCAGGCACAGTCCGACCGCCAGGCGGCGTACGACGCTGCGGCGGCGCAGACGAGCACCGGGACGTTCGCCGGCGACCAGGCCGGGGTGATCCTCAAGCCAGGCGTCTACACGGCCGCCGCGGCCATCTCGAACTCCGGCACGATGACCCTCGACGCCGACGGCGACTCGAGCGCGGTCTTCGTCTTCCAGATCGGTGCGGCCTTCGGGGCCGCAGCTGCCAGCAAGGTCGTCCTGACCGACGGCGCCCTCGCGAACAACGTCTACTGGCAGGTGGTCGGGGCGGTCTCGCTCGGCGCCGGCGCCAAGGCGGTCGGCACGTTCCTCGGTGCCGCCGCGATCACCTTCGGCGAGGGCGCCTCGATCAAGGGCCGGGCGCTGACGCCGAGCACCGTCGCCCTGGCCAACAGCCCGTTCACCGAGCCCAAGGACGACTTCGTAGCCCCGGTCGTGACCATCGACGGCGGCGCGACCCGCGCCACCAACGACACGACGCCCTCGATCACGGGCACCACGGACGAGCCCGTGGGTCGCCCGGTGAAGGTCACGGTGGCCGGTCAGACCCTGAACACGACGGTGAGCACCGGTGGCCTGTGGAGCGTCGGCGCGGCCACGCTGCCCGAAGGCACCCACGACGTCGTCGCGTCGATCACCGACGCGTCCCTGAACACCGGCACCGCGACCCAGGCCCTCACCGTCGACGTCACCGCACCCCTGGTGACGATCAACGGGGGCGCCAGGCGGTCGACCCGGGACCGGACACCGACAGTCTCCGGCACGACCGACGAGCCCGCCGGCTCCACAGTGACCGTCACGGTCGCCGGGAAGACATTGACCGCACCAGTCGCCGCCGACGGCACCTGGTCCGCAGACGCGCCCACGCTCGTCGAAGCCGCGCACAGCGTGGTCGCCACCGTCGACGACGCAGCCGGCAACGCGGGAGGTGCGCAGCAGACCCTCGTCGTCGATGTGACCGTTCCGGTGCTGACCATCGACGGCGGCGCGGGCCGTTCGACGAGCGACACGTCGCCGTGGACCTACGGCACGACCGCGGAGAAGGCCGGCACGAAGGTGCACGTCAGCATCGGTGGCCAGTCGCTGACCGCCACCGTGCGTCCCGGCGGCGGGTGGGGGGTCAGTGCGGCAGCCCTGGCCGAGGGCACCTACAAGGTGGTCGCGTCGATCACCGACGCGGCCGGGAACAGGGGCACGGCGACCCAGGCCCTGACGATCGGGAACCCGGGGACCGGACCCGCACCGGGCGGCGCCCACCCGACCTACCGCGCGGACGCGTCGATCCGACGCGCCGGCGGGCACTTCGTGGGCGTCGGGGCGTACGGCGCCTCGGGCCAGCAGGTGTCGCAGCTGCTGCGCGGGTCGGATCGCAAGGCCGTCTTCGAGGTCCGCGTGCACAACGACGGCTCGGCTTCGGACCGGATGAAGATCCGGGGCACCGGCAGCAGCAAGAAGCTGAAGGTGACCTACCGGGCCGGCGGCAAGAACGTGACCCGTCAGGTCGTGGCGGGCACCTACCGCTCGGGCCGCGTCGGGCCGGGCAAGACCGTGCGGCTGGTCGTGACGGTCACGCGGTCGCGCGGTGCGGGCCCGGGCACCCACCGCACCTTCGAGATCCGATCGAGCTCCGCGCACGCCCCCGCCAGGCGCGACACCGTGTCCGGTGCGGCCCGGGTGGTGCGCTGAGCGCCGAGGTCGCGGGCGCTGGTCAGGCCGCCGGCTCGACCGTCTGCGCGATCGCCTCGAACACGTCGCAGTAGTCGACGTACTCCTCTCGGGCGACGCTGCAGGTGAGCACGAGGCCGACCCCGTCGAGCAGCCACGCCCACTCGTCGCAGAGCACGTCGGTGCCGCGCAGCCGGTGGGCGTAGCGGCGGTAGCCCACCTCGTGCCCGCCGAGGTCGTAGTCGTCCTCGTCCTCGAGGGCGAAGTCCGCGCGCGTCGAGCGGAGGTCCGCCAGGGACTGCGCGGACCAGGCGTCGGCGTCGCCGGCAGCCGGCTGGCAGGTCAGCCGGACAGTGGGGCGGAAGCCGCTCGCGGGCACCGTTGCCGAGGCCGCCGCGACCAGCACCCCGCACGTGGGGTCCGACGTACGACGCCAGCTGGCGGGCACCGAGATCCTGACGTCAGCCGGCGGCACGGAGCACCTCCGAGACGGGCGACGTCCCGCACGCGGGCGGCGGGAGCGGGGGCACCGGCGAGGTGCCGCAGGTCAGCGGGCCGGCCGGGGTGCCCGGGGCCGGCGGAGTCCCGGCGCCGGTCGGCGGGTCCGGGATCGCGGGCACCGGCGAGGTGCCGCACGACAACGGCCCGTGGTCGCCGGGGACGTGCCCGACGGCGGCGTGCCAGGTGGGCACGGCGCCGCAGCCCCCGGACGATGACGGGCCGTGTCCGACCGCCGCGGTGCCGACCTGTGCGCCTCCGGACGCCTGCGCTGCGGGGCCGGTCGACTGCTCGAGGTGGTGGTGGTGGCGGTGGCTGCGGTCGTGCTCGCCGGGAGTCCCGGCGTCCTCCGCGAGGTGCGGGCCGAGGGCGGGGTCGTAGGCCGGCACCCCGTCCGCGTCGGGCCACTCGCCGTCGGTGATGTCCTCGAGGTCCCAGCGGGCCGCCGGCGGTGTCGCGCCCGCGAGCTGCCACAGGGCGGTGCGCCAGTCGTGCTGCGCCCGGTGCTCGACCGCGCGCGCCCGGTCGACGACCAGGACGGCCCGGTGCCAGGCGGACCACGCCTTCACCACCCAGGGGTCGTCCGGCCGCGGATCGACGCCGGGCGGCCGGATCGTGGTCGCGTCGACGGTGAGCCAGGGCCGAGCGGCCTCGGTGGCCAGCTGCATCAGGCCGGTGACGTCCTCGAGGTCGAGGGCGAGCTCGTCGGCCGCGCGGGCCAGGCGGGCGCAGCGCCGCGAGGTCCGGTCCCCGGACGCCGCCAGCCGCGCGGCGTGGTCTCGGAACACGTCGCCCGAGAGGCCGCCGAAGTCGTGTTCCGAGAGGTGCGCCTGCCGGGCGAGTGCGTTGGAGGCGTCGTCGACGGCCGACGCGAGCCGGTTGAGCCGTCGGGCCGTGTCGCGGCACGCCGCCGGGTCGCCGCGCACCTCGATGTCGAGGCTCATCGCAGGACTCCGGCGAGCAGCCCGTCGAGCACCGCGCCGACCTGGCCGTCGGTGGCCGCCGTGTGGTCGAGGAAGGTGTCGAGGGCGTCGGCCAGGGAGTGCAGGTCCTCGGCGAGCCGCTGAGCCCGGGCGGTGAGCCGGTCGAGCCCGTCGGCGGTGACGCCGAAGGAGGCGCCCGTGTCGGGTGCGGGGATCGTGGCCTCGTCGCCGATGGCCAGACCGTGGCGGAGCAGCTCGCGCGTCGTGCGCTCAAGGAGCCGGGGGTCCAGGGCAAGGGTCATGCAGTGAGCCTGCGCGGCAGGCTGCCGGGCGAAACCGGCCCGCTCGGGGCCTGTGGACAGGAGCGTGTCCGGGCTGCACGCCCCCGTCTCGACGCGTCAGGCGTCGAAGGCCGCGCGCACCTGGGCCTCGGTGAGGCCGTAGTCCTCGAGCGTGTACGTGTGCGACGGCTTCGCCTTGCCCTGCTTGGACTCCTGGTCGATCTCCTCGATCGCCGACTGCACCGCGGGCGCCCAGTCGAGCCCGAACTGGTCGTAGACCCGCCGGGTCACCGCGAGCGGGTCGGTCACCAGGTCCTTGAACGCGACGTCGATGAACTGGCCCTGGTCGTAGGACGGCCGGGCCTCGTGGAACGCGTGGAACGCCCGCGACCACAGGTCGAGCTGGGTGTGGCC
This sequence comes from Nocardioides sp., assembly GCA_025964835.1. Classification (GTDB taxonomy): domain Bacteria; phylum Actinomycetota; class Actinomycetes; order Propionibacteriales; family Nocardioidaceae; genus Nocardioides. The sequence continues at coordinate 14,303 of JAOPYB010000083.1, forward strand.
GATGACATCGCCGACGTACGTCGTGCTGTGGCCGGCCGTGGTCTCTGCCGACAGTGAGCACGACGACGCGATGCACGTGACCGGGTCGCGGTGGGTGTACACGATCAGCGCGTCGGGGTAGACCGTCATCAGTGCGTCGAGCGCGGTCAGGTGCGACGGGTTCTTGAGCACCCAGCGCTTCCGCTGGTCGTTGAGGCCGACCAGCTGGAGGTTCTCCTTGTGGCGCGCATAGGCATCGGTCCAGTCCTGCTGCTTCAACCACTCGGTGTAGCGCGGCAGGTTGGCGAGTGACTCGTACGAGTTCGACTTGCCCGTCTGGCGCAGCAGCCGCCAGCACTCCTCGACCGTGGTGGCGTCCATGTAGTGGATGCCCATGAACTCCGGGCTCTCGACGTGATGGGCCGAGAACGCCTGCTGCATGGCGTTGAAGATCGGGTCCGACTCCCAGGTCTCGCGCGGTGGCCGCGGCTGCGGGTACTGCGTCAGCCACATCTCCAGTCCCTGGGCCATCGGGTCGGCGTGCAGCAGCCGGTGCAGGGCCGTGGTGCCGGTGCGCGGCAGACCCATCACGAAGATCGGCCGCTCGATGGGCACGTCGAGGTGCTCCGGGTGGG
>JAOPYB010000086.1 GCA_025964835.1 Nocardioides sp.
GCCAGGACCGCGCGTTCTACGAGTTCCGCGCCGAGGTGATCCTCCACGAGATGGCGCACATGTGGTTCGGCGACCTGGTGACCATGCGGTGGTGGGACGACCTCTGGCTGAACGAGTCGTTCGCCGAATGGGCCTGCTACCACGCAGCCGTCCAGGTGACCGAGTTCACCGAGGCCTGGACCGGGTTCACGAACGCCCGCAAGAACTGGGCCTACCGCCAGGACCAGCTGCCCTCGACGCACCCCGTCGCCGCGGACAACTACGACCTCCAGGCCGTCGAGGTGAACTTCGACGGCATCACCTATGCCAAGGGCGCGTCGGTCCTCAAGCAGCTCGTCGCCTGGGTCGGGCTCGACAACTTCCTCGAGGGCATCCGGGGCTACTTCAAGGACTTCGAGTTCTCGAACTCCGAGTTCGGCGACCTGCTCGCCGCGCTGGAGAAGGCCTCGGGCCGGGAGCTCGAGTCGTGGGCGCAGGAGTGGCTGCAGACGTCGGGCGTCAACACGCTCACCCCGCAGTTCGAGCTCGGCGACGACGGCGCGTTCGCCTCCTTCCAGGTGCTCCAGACCGCCGCCAACCCCGACCACCCCACGCTGCGCCGGCACCGGCTCGGCATCGGCCTCTACGACGAGGAGGGTGGCCACCTGGTGCGCCGCACCTCCCTCGAGATCGACGTCGAGGGTGGCATCACCGACGTGCCCGAGCTGGTCGGCCAGCAGCAGCCCGCCCTGCTCCTGCTGAACGAGGGCGACCTGGCCTACGCCAAGATCCGCCTCGACGATCGCTCGCTCGCCACGCTGGTCGGCGGTCTCGCGACGCTCGACGACTCGCTCGCCCGAGCCCTGTGCTGGGGAGCCGCGTGGGACATGACCCGCGACGGGGAGATGTCGGCCACCGACTTCGTGGCTCTCGTGCTCAGTGCCATCGGCACCGAGACCGACGCGTCCGGCGTCAGCAGGATCCCGTCGTACGCCGCCCAGGCCGCGACGTCCTACAGCGCACCCGAGAACCGCGCCGGCCTGCGAGCCACGTGGGAGCAGGGGCTGCGTGCGCTGCTGGAGAACGCCGGGGCCGGCAGCGACCACCAGCTGTCCTTCGCCCGGGCGTACGCCTCGGCGGCCCACAGCGACCGGGCGCTCGGCGACCTGGAGGCGCTGCTCGACGGATCCCTCACGTTCGACGGGCTCGCCGTCGACACCGACCTGCGCTGGACGTTCGTCCACTCGCTCGCCAGGAACGGCCGCGCCGACGGCGACCGGATCGCCGAGGAGCTGGCGCGGGACAGCACGATCTCCGGCCAGGAGCACGCCGCCGCCGCCCGGGCCGCGCGCCCGACGGCTGAGGCCAAGGCGGAGGCCTGGGAGATCGCGATGGTCCGCGACGACGTCGCGAACGAGACCCAGCGCAGCGTCGTGCTCGCGTTCCAGTGCTTCGGCCAGGACGACGTGCTCACCCCGTACGTCGAGCGGTACCTCGCCGCGGCCGACACCGTCTGGGAGGACAAGGGCACCCAGCGCGCGTCCACGGCGCTGGAGTACCTGTTCCCGAAGCAGCTGGCCAGCCAGGAGCTGCTCGACCGGGTGGATGCCTGGCTCGAGAGCTCACCGGCCAACCCGGCAGCGAAGCGCTACGTGCGCGAGGGTCGCGACGACGTCGCCCGGGCACTGGCCGCCCAGGCCCGGGACGCCCGGGCTCGTTGAGCCTGGCCTGCGCGGCCGGCGCTCAGCCGGCGTGCAGGGTGTTCTGGGGGCGGGCGTGCTCGGAGAGCATCGTGATGCCGCGCCGGAGGCCGCCGACGAGGTCACCCGCGGCGAAGGCGGTCTGCATCTGGAGCGCGGCGAGCTCGACCTCGGCGTCGGTGAGGGTGCGGCGGACGTAGCCGCCGGTCACGATCTCCAGGGCTCGGGCGGCCGGGTCCACCATGACCAGGATGCTGCGCGAGGGCGCGACCAGGGAGTTGTGCAGCTGGGTCGCGAACGCGCGCGGCTCGCCCTCGGCGGCACCGACGAAGACCGAGAACTCCACGCGGGAGAGCTGCTCGGCCTTGCGGATCGCCTCGTCGAGCGCGAATCGCTCGGAGGTGCTGAAGGGGTCACCAGCGGCCACTTGCGCCACCCGCTTCGGACTCGTCGGTGTCGGGACCGGCCAGCTCGGCGGTGCCCTGTCGGGGGCCACCGAACCACTGGTCGTCCATCGCCGGGCTGCCGGGCGCCACGCGCTCGCCGCGGATCAGGGCCGGGACGTAGACGGCCAGGACGATCAGGAGGAAGAGCAGGAGGGGGATGCCGCCGAGCAGCAGGATGGCGTGCAGGGCCGAGACGTCGTCGGGGTTGCTCCAGCCCTCGGGCACGTCGGCGCTGGCGGGTCCGGCCACCGCGACCACGGCCGCGACGGCTGCGACGACGACGGCGGTCCGGCGAGCGAGGGTCTCCAGAGTGGCAGTCACGGGGAGCAGGATATCGGCTCCCCGACCGGGTCCGCGCACGAGAGGGGTCGACTGGGTCACACCGGGAGCGCTCAGGTCGATATCGGCCCTCCGGTCGTGTACATACTGGGCCCCATGTTCGGCCTAGACTCCTCCGGCAACTGCGAATCCGGCGAGACCATCTGCAAGTTCGTCCGCGATCAGACGGGCAACAAGACGCTGGCCCAGGCGAGTGACATCGCGATCGGCAAGCCGCTCGCGCTGCTCGGCCTGCTGCTCCTGGGACTGCTCATCCGCTGGGTGCTGCACCGCCTGGTCGACCGGATCGTGGTGCGGGCCGGCGAGGGCGTCCTGCCCGTCACCCGCTTCTCGCGGCCGGGCCGGACCGGCCAAGGAAGTGCCCACGACCTGGTCAACTCGACCAGGCGGGTGCAGCGGGCCAAGACCATGGGCGACCTGCTCAAGAGCATCGTGACCGGCATCCTCGTCGCGATCATCGGCACGATGATGCTCAGCGAGCTGAGCGTCAACATCGCCCCGATCATCGCCAGCGCCGGCATCCTGGGCCTCGCGCTCGGCTTCGGCGCCCAGTCGCTGGTCAAGGACTTCCTGTCCGGCATCTTCATGATCTTCGAGGACCAGTTCGGGGTCGGCGACGTGGTCGACGTCGGCGAGGCCAGCGGCACCATCGAAGCGGTCAGCCTGCGCGTGACGCGGCTGCGCGACCTCAACGGGACCGTCTGGTACGTCCCCAACGGCGAGATCCTCCGCGTGGGCAACATGAGCCAGAACTGGTCGCGCGCGGTCGTCGACGTCGCGGTCGGCTACCGCGAGGACCTCGCCCGCGTGACCCGGGTGCTGCGCGAGGTCGCCCATGACCTGTGGGACGACGAGGACTACAAGGGCATCATCATCGAGGAGCCCGAGGTCACCGGGGTCGAGATGTTCAACACCGACTCGGTCACCCTGCGGGTGCTGCTCAAGACCGCCCCCATGGAGCAGTGGGGGGTGGCCCGCGAGCTCCGCCAGCGGCTCAAGGCGCGCTTCGACCACGAGGGCATCGAGCTGCCGCTGCCGCAGCGGGTCGTCTGGCACCGCGAGGAGAGGCCCGCGGGGCCGGCCGCGACCGACGACGACGGCGCCGTCAGCGACGCCTGATCAGGGCACCTGCCCGGGTCGATGCGGACCACCTGGGTGCCGATGAAGTCGACGGCCCACAGGCTGCCGCGGTAACCGGTGACCACGAACGGGTTCGCCACCGTGCTCGACACCTCCGCCACCGGTCCCCCGTCGACCCCGAACCGGCGGTCGTCGTACGCCGTCCAGCCGGCCGGGCCGTCCGTGGGGGCGATGCCGACCGGCCGCCCTCCGGCGTGGATCCGGGTGACGCGGCCGGTGCCGGCGTCGATGCGCGAGACCGATCCGTCGCCGTCGTCGGTCACCCACGCGGCACCGTCCGCGAAGGTGACGTCGTACGGCGAGAAGCCCACGTCGTTGGTCGCCTCGACCCTGCCCGCCGAGGCGGACGCGCGGGTGACGGTGAAGCGCCCGAAGTTCTCCACCCAGATGGACCCCGCGCCATGGGCCAGGCCGCACGGCTTCGAGCCCACCGGCACAGGCCGGCTCGGTAGGCGGTCGGCGGGGCGGTCGGCGAGGGCTCCTCGGTCGCCGCCGAGGTGCCCGGCGCGGCGGACTCCGGGGACGGGTCGCTCCCGGAAACCCGATCAGGCGGCGCAGCCCAGGAGAAGGGCCAGGACGGACGAGGTGGCGACAGCGGTGCGCAGGACCAGGCTCGGAAATTACTGCCAACTTGCCGTTTTGGTCCGGCAACGGAAACCGTGTCCGCCTCGCAACCTTGCGGGGTGGCCCTGGAGTTCCGTGGAATGTTCCTGCTGCTCTCGCCAGCAGCTCGGCCGGCTCCTCGGTGCGGCGATGGCGGACTGCCCGCTGAGTCCCGACGAGTTCCGCGCGAGCCTCGCCGCCCTGACCGCGAAGGGGGTGCGCCGGACGGAGGCGTGCTTCCCGGCGTTCGGTGAGGCGAACGCGACGTTCCAGCAGGCCCTCACCGACGAGGGCGTGGCCGAGGGTGACGTCATCGACACCCTGGAGGCCGTGAGCCGGGCCCTCGCCTCGGCGACGGCCCGGCTCGCGGGTCAGGACTGATGCGGCTCAGGCGAGCGCGGCGTCCAGGGTGATCGTGGTGCCGGTGAGCGCCTGGCTGACCGGGCACCCCTCCTTGGCGGCCTGGGCGGCGGCCACGAAGTCGTCGTTGCTCATGCCGTCGACGACGC
>JAOPYB010000103.1 GCA_025964835.1 Nocardioides sp.
AGTCGTTCGCGACGATGACCGACGACTCGCTCCAGGACCCGGACACCGGGCTGCGGACGCTGCCGACCGACGAGGTCAACTACATGCGCAACGCGGTGAAGGCGACCGTCGACGCGTACGACGGCACCGTCACGCTCTACGCCTGGGACGACACCGACCCGATCCTGCAGGCCTGGCGCAGCGCTTGCCCGGGCACCGTCAAGGACAAGTCGGAGATCCCGCCCGACCTGCTCGACCACCTGCGCTACCCCGAGGACCTGTTCAAGGTGCAGCGCTACCAGTACGCCCGCTACCACGTCACGGACGCCAGCGACTTCTACCAGGGCAACAACCGCTGGCAGGTGCCGTTCGACCCGAACAGCAAGGTCGCCAACCAGCTCCAGCCGCCGTACCGGCTCTTCGTCAACCAGCCGACCGAGACCGGGACGAAGAGCACGTTCTCGCTGACGTCCGTCTTCACGCCGTACCTCAAGAACAACCTGGCGGCGTTCGTCTCGGTCGACTCCGACGCCACGGACCCGGACACCTACGGCCGGATGCGGGTGCTCGAGCTGCCGGACCAACGGACCCCGGGCCCGGGCCTGATCGCCAACGAGTTCGCCTCGAACAGCGAGGTGCGCGCCAAGCTCCAGCCGTTCAACCTCGGTGACGCACCGCCGATCTTCGGCAACCTGCTCACGCTGCCGGTCAAGGACGGTCTGATCTACGTGGAGCCGGTGTATGCCGTGCGCGCCGGGTCGACGTCCGGCTATCCCACGCTGCAGTACGTGCTGGTGTCCTACGGCGGCGAGGTCGGCATCGGTGCCACGCTCGGCGAGGCCCTCGAGAACGTCCTCGGTGTCGACGGCTCGGTCACGCCGCCCCCGGCGGACAACGGCAACGGGAACGGCAACGGCAACGGCAACGGCACGCCCACCGGCACCGTGTCCGAGCAGATCCGCGCCGCGCTCGACAAGGCCGACGCCGCCTTCAACGCCGCCAACCAGGCGCTCGCCGCGCAGGACCTGGGGACGTACGCCAAGGAGGTCGACAAGGCCCAGCGCTTCGTCAACCAGGCCATCGCGCTGGCCAACCAGCGCGACGACACCGCCGGCAAGGGCGGTGGCTGAGGAGGTCGCGCACCCGTCCTCGTTGGTCGAGTAGGTCGCGCAGCGACCGTATCGAGACCCGGATTTGGCCCGCCTGGACCCATCCTCTAAGGTTGTGTTCACCGGCGCGGGGTGGAGCAGTTCGGTAGCTCGCTGGGCTCATAACCCAGAGGTCGCAGGTTCAAATCCTGCCCCCGCTACAAAAAACAGGCCCGGGATTCAGTGCGAATCCCGGGCCTGAAAGCATTTGAGAATCGATCCTCCACCGCAAACCCGAGCAGTCGTGCGTCTGCCGCAGCGGCGCGAGTGTTGGCTCGCGCCGGAGTACCCACTTCGATCGCCGCCGACGCATGGGCGTCCCCGCTGTCCGCGGCGGAGTCGGTGGCCAGCGCCTGGGCGATCGATGCCCAGGATCTCGTTGGGGAGAGCCACGCTGGAGTCGCCGAGGTTGGGCCGGTCGGACACCGGATCACCGCGGGGCGCATGCGGTGCACGTTGAAGCGAATACCGAATGAATGGCGCGGCGGCCCGGCATCGGATCGAAACTCCTTCGGCCGTTGGCGGACGCTACGGCAGACTTGCCGAGTGCTACTGACCGTCACGACCACCCACCAGCCGGCGACCGATCTCGGCTACCTCCTGCACAAGCACCCCGACCGTGTGCAGGAGTTCAAGCAGTCGTTCGGCACCGCGACGGTCTTTTACCCCGAGTCCACCGACGAGCGCTGCACCGTTGCGCTGATGCTCGACGTCGATCCGGTCCGGCTGGCCCGCTCGCGCGGCAAGAACGCTCCGGACTTCAGCCTCGCTCAGTACGTCAACGACCGCTCGTACGCCGCGTCGTCGCTTCTCGGCGTGGCGATGGCTGACGTGTTCAGCACCGCCCGCAGTGGTCGTTGTGATTCCCGGCAGGGACTTGCCGACTCATCGATCCCGCTCGAGATTTTCATCCCGGTGCTGCCTTGCCGCGGTGGATCTGAGATCGCACACCGGCTGTTTGAGCCCCTCGGTTGGACGGTCGCGGCCGAGCCCATCCCACTGGACGATGCATTCGCTGACTGGGGCGACTCCCGCTACGTCCGCCTTCGCCTCACCGGGGTGGTCAGGCTGGCCGACGCACTCAATCAGCTCCACGTCCTGCTTCCCGTCCTGGACGAGTCCAAGCACTACTGGCAGGGACCCGACGAGGTCGACAAGCTCATGCGTTCAGGGGAGGGCTGGCTCGCCACCCACCCGGACGCCAACCTGATCGCTCGCCGCTACCTTGGCCGCAGCGGTGGCCTGACCCGTGCCGCCCTTTCTCGGCTCGCTGAACTCGGAGATGACGTTGAGGACGCCATCGAGCCGGCCGAGGACGAGGAGGTCCTCCAGCCCGCGGAGAAGCGGGTCCCCCTCAACGCCCAGCGCCACGAGGCCGTGCACCAGGTGCTGCTCGAACTCGGTGCCCGGGCGGTCATCGACCTGGGCTGTGGCCCAGGCCAGTTCCTCGACCGGCTCGTCAAGACCTCGTCCTTCACACGCATCGCAGGATCCGATGTGTCCACCCGCTCCCTGCAGTACGCCGCTCGACGCCTCCACATCGACCGGATGAGCGAGCGACAGGCCGAGCGCGTGCAACTCTTCCAGGGCGCGCTCACCTACGAGGACGAGCGATACGCAGGGTTCGACGCCGCAGTCCTCATGGAAGTCGTCGAGCACGTCGACTCGCCGCGGCTGGAGGCGCTGGAGCGCGTCGTGTTCGGAGCGGCCAAGCCGGGTGCGGTCATCGTGACGACCCCCAACGCCGAGTACAACGTGCTCTACGAAGGCCTCGTTGGCATGCGGCACCCAGATCACCGGTTCGAGTGGACCCGGGTCGAGTTTGCTGACTGGTCCGACCACGTCGCCTCGACCTACGGCTACGCCGTCGAACGCCGCGGTGTCGGCGACCTCGACGACACGCTCGGGACTCCGACTCAGATGGCGATCTTCGCCCGGAAGGAGGGAAGCGATGACTGAAGCATCCGAGAAGCAGCAGGTCACTCTTCCCGCCATGGGACTCGTCGTCCTGGTCGGCGTCTCGGGCAGCGGCAAGTCCACCTTCGCTCGCGCCCATTTCAAGACCACCGAGGTCGTCTCCAGCGACTTCTGCCGTGGGCTCGTAGCCGACGACGAGAACGACCAGTCCGCCACACCGGACGCCTTCGACGTTCTCCACTACATCGTCGGCACCCGACTTCGCCGAGGACTGCTCACCGTCGTCGACGCCACCAATGTCCAGCAGCCAGCCCGCGCCGCGCTCATCACGCTCGCCAAGAGCCACGACGTCCTCGTCGACGCCATCGTCATCGACGTCCCCGAATCGGTCGCGATCGAGCGAAACAAGCAACGGCCGGATCGCGACTTCGGCGATCACGTCGTCTCTCGTCAGCACCGCGACCTCAAGCGGTCCTTCCGGCGCCTGACCAAGGAGGGGTTCCGTCGCGTCCACGTCCTGCGCGGCACTGACCAAGTCGAAACCGTGGAGATCGTGCGCGAGCCGCCCTGGAACGACCGCAGGGAGATCCACGGACCCTTTGACATCATCGGCGACGTCCACGGTTGCGCCTCCGAGCTCCGCACCCTCCTCACCGAACTCGGTTGGAACATCACGTACGACGGCGACATGGCTGTCGGTGCCTCGCACCCCGATGGACGTCAAGCCGTCTTCGTAGGTGATCTCGTCGATCGGGGCCCGGACACCCCCGGCGTCCTGAGTCTCGTCATGGGCATGGTCGCAGCGGGCACGGCGCTCTGTGTGTCAGGTAACCACGAGGCCAAGCTGGTGCGCGCCCTGCGCGGCTCCAAGGTCACCGTCTCCCACGGCTTGGCCGAGTCACTCGCACAACTCGAGGGCCGCCCGGAGGAGTTCCGCGAGCAGGTGCTGGACTTCATGGACGGCCTCATCAGCCACTACGTCCTCGACGACGGCAAGCTCGTCGTCGTCCACGCCGGCCTCAAGGAGGCCTACCACGGCCGCTCGTCCGGACGAGTCCGCTCGTTCGCGCTGTACGGCGACACCACTGGCGAGACCGACGAATACGGGCTCCCGGTCCGCTACCCCTGGGCGCAGGAGTACCGCGGCCAGGCGATGGTGGTCTACGGCCACACCCCGGTCCCCAAGGCCGAGTGGATCAACAACACCATCTGCCTGGACACCGGAGTCGTCTTCGGCGGCGAGCTCACCGCGCTGCGCTACCCGGAGCGGCAAATCGTCTCGGTCCCGGCGGAGAAGGAGTGGTACGAACCCGTCCGGCCGCTTGCGCCGTCCGCCGGCGACCGCCAGGCGTCGGTACTCAAGATCGGCGACGTCGCCGGCACCCGCTGGCTGGAGACCACGCACGCCGGCAAGGTCAAGATCCCCGAAGAGAACGCCGCAGCCGCACTCGAAGTGATGAGCCGGTTCGCCGTCGACCCACGATGGCTGATCTACCTGCCGCCCACCATGTCGCCGGTCGCCACCTCGAGGCTCGATGGCTTTCTGGAGCACCCCGCCCAGGCCTTCGACGAGTACGCCGGCTGGGGCGTCACGCGAGTCGTGTGCGAAGAGAAGCACATGGGATCACGCGCCATCGCGGTCATCGCCAAGGACGCCGACGCCGCCGAGCGACGGTTCGGCATCGGCGATGGCACCACGGGCGTGGTCTACACCCGCACCGGCCGGCCATTCTTCGCCGACACCAGCGAGCTCGTCGACCGCCTGCGCGAGGCCGCCGCGCCACTGTTCGAGTCCCTCGACACCGACTGGCTCGCCCTCGACTGCGAGCTCCTGCCCTGGTCGGCCAAGGCCATCAATCTGATCAAGGCCCAGTACGCATCGGTCGGCGCCGCCGCACGCCACGTGCTTCCCGAAGCGCGCACTGTCCTTGAGCAGGCCACGGCCCGTGGACTCGACGTCGCAGGCCTCGCCGAGACGGTGGAGCGTCGACTCGGCAACGCCGAGAAGTTCCGTAGCGCCTACGCCGCCTACGTCCACCCGACCCAAGGGCTCGAAGGCGTGACGCTCGCACCGTTCCAGATCCTCGCCGCCGAAGGCCGGGCCCTCGCCCTGACCGAGTCCCACGACTGGCACCTCGCAGAGCTCGCGAAGGTGGAGGGCGACCTGATCACGCCCACCCGCCACCGATTCGTCGAGCTCTCCTCGGCGGAGGAGCGAGACGCAGCCATCGACTGGTGGCTGGACCTGACCGGCGCCGGCGGGGAGGGCATGGTCGTCAAGCCCGCACACCTGACCACCGGCCGGATCCAGCCGGGCATCAAGGTGCGCGGCCGCGAGTACCTACGGATCATCTACGGACCCGACTACACGGACTCACTCGACGTACTCCGCGATCGCCACCTCGGCAAGAAGCGCCAACTCGCCCAGCGCGAGCACGGACTCGGCCTGGAGGCACTGACCGCTTTCGTCGACCACGAACCGTTGTGGAAGGTGCACCAGTCCGTCTTCGCCGTCCTCGCGCTCGAGTCGGAGCCTGTCGACCCGCGGCTCTGAGGGATCCGGAAGCTCGGATGCCACGCCTTCGCCTACGACCGCGGCGCGGACAACCCACGCAGCGTGGCTCTCGGCACCTCGACGAATGCCCATGGCCGTGACGTCGACGGCCGCGTGGGTGGCAGGCTGGACCATGAATGCCCCAACGCGCGCGCAACTGCCTGGATCCCGCGTGAGACCACCGCGCCGATGTCGGCATTCCACAGCTTCGATCACCGGACGGTGAAGAAAGGCGCCGGCCGAGTCATTCCAGGTCACCCGGCACGGCCGCACCGACCGCGCCGTGACAGTGCGCTACCAGGCCAGCAACAACATGGCCAAGGCCGGCCGGGACTTCGTTCCCACCTCGGGGACCCGCGCTTCCCCGGAGGAGTCACCCGTCGAAGCTTCACCGAGGTGGACCCAGGTGCGCATCAAGGACAACGTTCGCCGACGGCGAGAGTCAAGCCCTGAGTTCGACGAGCATGCGACGCGACTTGTCCGCGTTCTGCTGCACCCACGTTTGGGATTCCCCGAAAGATGGCATGACTAGCGTCATGAACCGTCTCGGAAACTCTCACGGCCGACGCGCGGCCGCCCGCGGCTTCGTCTCCGCTGCCATCGGCACGCTGCTACTGGCGACCGTCATCTCCGGCTCCACCGCCAACGCGGACGAATCGGGTGAGGGCAGCGAGCCCGTTGCCTCGCGAGCCACCTACACCGTCCCCGGCGGCGCCCTCTTCGGCCGCCCAGAGGGATCCGGCCACACCAACGCGATCCGCAACAGGCTCGTCGACATGATCGACGCCACCCCGAAGGGCGCCTACATTCGCGCCGTCACGTGGAGCTATACCAGCGACGAGCTCACCGACCGCCTCATCGCCGCTCACCAGCGAGGCGTCACGGTCCGGGTCCTCGCCTCCGGCTCTGCCGCTGACGATTACAACTTCAGGAGGCTCCAGACCGCACTGAGGGACGACTCCGGTGATGCGCCGGACAATGGCTGGGCGAAGGCCGTCAAGAACGCCAGCCGCGGACCCGACACCTTCGACGGCGTCGCGACCTCGCTGCACCAGAAGTCGTGGACCTTCTCCACCTCGGGTGTCAGCAGGCGCGTGGTCGTCGTGACGTCCGCGAACATCACCGACGAGGCGTCCGACCACCAGTGGACCGATGCCTTCACCTGGATCGACCCCGACAACGACGACGCCCACAACTCCTCCGACCTCTACGAGACGATGGTCAACACTTTCGAGGAACAAGAGAAGGACAACGGCGGCGCCAACCCGTTCCTCGAGAAGGAGTTCAGCGACAGCTTCTCCGCGACCTTCAGCCCGTGGGACTCGCCGGCCATGGCAGATCCGGTTGTCGCCAGGATCCGAGCGCTGCCCGCCGACGGGCTCTCGATCAGGATCGCCAACAGCGCGTGGCGCGGGCCACGCGGTGAGGCGATCGCCCGGGTGCTCGCCACGAAGGCGGGGAACGGCGCCAAGATCTGGGTGCTTGCCAGCCAGCCGTTTGGTGCCTCGGTCAAGAACATCCTGGTGGGAGCGGGCATCAAGTGGGCCGATGGCTTCGCCAGCGACAACGACTACCACCACTTCAAGTTCATGACCGCGCGTTACACCCAGGACGGAGCGGTCAAGACCCGCGTGTGGGCGGGCTCGGAGAACTGGTCTGACGACTCTCGCGGGAACGACGAACTCGTCATCAAGGTCGGCGCAGCTGGCGTCCACAACGACTACGTCGACGCCTTCGACACCGCCGTGTCCTCCTTCGGAGGATGGAAGGACTAGTGGTCGCCCGCGCTGCCCATGGAGGTGGTACTCCCTCCCTCATCGGGGATCGGAAGTCGTGGGGTCATAGCGTCTTCGAGGGCGGCCTCGCAGCACTGACCGGGGCGGACACCGCGGCCCCCGCCGAACCATCGGCCGCGGACATCGAGGCGGCGTTTGCTCGACTCGTGGCTGGCCATCATGGCTAGGTGGTTCAAGATGGTCCCGTTGCTGTTCCTGTGGAGCCCCGTCAGGTACGTAGCACCGGTCTTCCTCTGCGTTGACCTCGCCTGTCTCTGGAGCCGTCACGGTCAATGGCGTGGGGTATGGGTCTCCTCGCTGGACTGGGCCGGCGGATCCTTGCTGTTGCTCGGGCCGCTCATCGCCGGCATCGCCTCATGGCGGGCGGTCGCCAGCGCGCATTCTCTCGGCGAGCGTGGCGACGTCGTGGCGGTGGGGTGGACCGCTGCCAGAGTCGAGCTGACCATGGTCATCGTGTGGGCATCAGTGACGCCCTACTGACCCTGGGGGTCGCCGCCGCATTCACGCTTGCGGAGGGTCCCGCCCAAGGGCCAGACCTCCTGCCTGTCCTGCCTCAGTTCGCGCTGATCATCGGATTCGCTGGGCTCGGTGGTGTCGTCGGCTCCCTCGTCCCCAATCCCCTCCTGGCGCCCCTCACCGCAATCGTGCTGCTCTACCTCACGCAGTTCTACGCTGCCTCCCGGTTGGCGCTCTGGGTTGCCGTCGGTGGCGCGACCGCCCCCCTTTCCGGTCTGCACTACAACCCTCGAGTCGTCGCAGCCCAGACGTTCTTGGGCGTGGGCGCAGGCTTCATGGTCTGGGGTCTTCATCGCACCGGCATGAGGGGCAGCCCATCAGAACCCGCACCCGCATGACGCCAAATCCGCTGCCGACGGGGTGAACTCGTGCATACCCGACCCGACAGCCTTCGTCTGGATACCTGCCGTCGCTGCTAAGCCTCAGAGCACCAGGCGCCGGTCGTCCGGGAGTCGGCGGGTGAGCCGGGCCCGGTCCAGGTGCTCGAGGAGCGGGAGGGCGACGCGGCGGCTGGTGCCCAGCCGCGTGCGGGCCTCGCTCGCCGTGAACGGCTGGGGCAGCTCGCTCAGCGCCGCGACCGCGCGCCGGTCGGCGTCCGGCAGGAGCACGATCCCGGGCGCGAGTCGCAGCAGCCGGCCCGACCTGGCCGCGGCCGCCTGCGC
>JAOPYB010000119.1 GCA_025964835.1 Nocardioides sp.
GTGTACATCATCAGGATGTAGACGCCCATGTAGACGGTGAAGGCCCAGATCCAGCCCGGCGCCTCCAGGGGGACGTGGAGGTCCGGCAGGCTGATCGACGCGTCGTGCTTGCTGGCACCGACGATGAGCAGCGCGGCGAGGCCGATCAGGTAGAACGGCAGGAGCAGCCCGTTGAGCTTGTCCAGCCAGGTCCGCACCCCGCCGAGGACCAGCGGCACGCTGTAGATCACAACCACCAGGTACCAGATGCGGATGTCGCCGGCGCCGAAGTAGCTGTGCAGTGCGATGGCGACGATCGAGCCCTCGAAGACCGCGTAGTAGAGCGCGGTGGCCGCGAAGATGAGGGGCGCGAGGATGGAGCCGAGGTAGCCGAAGATGCGCCGCGACAGCAGAGCGACCGTCAGCCCGGTGCGGTTGGCGTAGCGGGCGAGCACCACGTTCATCAGGCCCTTGGTGATGACGGTGGCGATGATGCCGATGACCGCGTTGGTCGTGCCGACGACCGACGCCACGGTAGCGGCCACGTACAACCAGAACATGGCGCTGAACATGGAACCCCAGGCCATCGCAAGTGACAGGCGGCCGCTCCGCCAGGTGCGGGGCATCACGTGCACCGAGTAGTCCTCGGTCGAGGCCTCCTTGACGACCCGGGGGTCGTCTACGAAGGAGATCTCGAGGGGGGTTCGCGGTGCGGCTGTCGGCGACGAACCGATCAAGTCGGTCATGTGCAGCTCCTCGTGCGTGGGTCAGGGCGGGCGGACATCAGCCCGAGATGTGTGGAGCGACTGTGGGCTGCCTCACGACGCCCGGTGAGGAAATAGTCGACGGTGAGGACCCCGTGGGGCATCGTCGAGAAGGAGGACGAGAAGGATGAGATCGCTCCGGCCGATCGGATGAGGTCCGGGGCTCGGAGAGTCGTCCGTCCTCACGCCCCGCGGCGGCGGGACCTGTCTGTCGGCGGCGCGCGAGCTAGCTGAGCAGACCGGTGCGGTGGGCCACGGCCACCGCCGCGGCACGGTCGGACACGCCCAGCTTCTCGTAGACGTGCTGCAGGTGGGTCTTGACCGTGGTCACCCCCACGAAGAGCTGCTCGGCCACCTCCGGCGCGGAGTAGCCCTCGGCGGTGAGACGGAGGACGTCGTACTCCCGCGCGGTGAGCCTGGCCTTCGCCGGCGGCTCGGCCTCACGCTCGCTGCGCGAGCGGATCTCACCAGCCAGCCCCGACTGCAGGGCCGACGGGATCACGGTCTCCCCGGCCGCCACCGACAGCACGGTCTCGCGCACGGTCTCCCCCGAGGAGGACTTGGGAAGATAGGCCTTGGCGCCGGCGGCGAACGCCCGGTAGACCGTGGCGCTGTCCTCGTACGCCGACACGATGACCACCCTGGTCGGCAGGCCGGCCCGTTCGAGGGTGGTGACGATCTCGATCCCGTCCATCGTCGGAAGCTGCAGGTCCACCAGGGCGATGTCCGGAGCGTGCTCGCGGACGGCCGCCACCGCGGCCGCGCCGTCGCTGGCCGCGAAGACCACCTCGAACTCCGGGTGCCCGGAGAAGATGCTCACCAGCGCCTGCAGGTAGAGGGGGTGGTCGTCGGCGATGACGATCCGGAGGACTCCAGTCTCGGTCACTCGGGGCACCCCACGGCCGCCTTGACGGCGGCCAGGAAG
Source organism: Nocardioides sp. (assembly GCA_025964835.1). Lineage (GTDB taxonomy): Bacteria > Actinomycetota > Actinomycetes > Propionibacteriales > Nocardioidaceae > Nocardioides. Next base: position 1,669 of record JAOPYB010000119.1, read on the forward strand.
ACCGGAATGTCCAGCGGTTTCGTCACGTAGTCGGCGGCGCCCCCGGCCTTCAGCCGCTCGATCTGGGCCGGCATCGCGTCCGCGGAGAGCACCACGACCGGGATCGAGCTGGTCCTGGGATCCGCCCGCAGTCGGCGCAACACCTCCTCGCCGTCGGTGTCGGGAAGGTGGAGGTCGAGCAGCACGAGGTCGGGGCTGTGCAGGGCCGCGAGCTCGACGCCGAGCTGTCCCTGCATGGCCGGGATCAGCGTGGGTTCGCCCATCCTCGCCAGCACCTTCCGGACCAGCTCGAGGTTCGCCAGGTTGTCCTCGATGTACAGCACGGTCAGGGAGGCGAGGTCCGCGCACGTCGCGGGGACCAGGGTCTCCACCTTCCTGGCGACCTCCGGCTCACGGCTGCGCTCGCTCGTCGTCGGAAGCTCCACGAAGAAGACGCTGCCGCGGCCGGGGACCGAACGCGCCACCCCGATGGCGCCGCCCATCAGCTCGACCAGGCTCCGTGACAGCGCCAGCCCCAGCCCGGAGCCCTCGGTGTCGCTCTGCTCCGCCCCGAGCCGCTCGAAGGGCTGGAAGATCCGCTCGAGACCTGACTCGCCGATGCCGATGCCCGTGTCCGTGACCAGGAACCTCAGCCGGCCGTCGGCCACTTCGGCGGAGACGGTCACCATGCCCTCGGGGCGGTTGTACTTGATGGCATTCATCAGCACGTTGAGCAGCACCTGCTTGAGCCGCTGGTAGTCGGCCAGGACGTACTGGTGGAGCCCCCCGTGCAGGTCCACGGCCAGCTCGACGCCGTGCTGGGCCGCCAGCGGCCGCACCAGGTCGATCGCCTCGATCAGCGGGGCGCACGCATCGACGGGCTCCACGGAGACGGACTGCGCGCCTGCCTCGATCCGCGAGATCTCGAGCACCTCGTTGATCAGGGACAGAAGGTGCCGACCGGCGCCCACGATCCGGTCGATACTCTCGCGGCGGGCGGGCTGCTCTTCGTCGATCTGGAGCAGCTGTCCGAAGCCGAGAATCGAGTTCAGAGGGGTCCGCAGCTCGTGGCTCATCCTGGACAGGAACTCGCTCTTGGCACGGTTGGCGCGCTCCGCCTCGTCGCGTGCCTCGCGGATCGCCATCTCGGCGCGGTTGCGTCCGCTGATGTCGGTCGAGATGCCGCCCACGGCGTACGCCACCCCGTCCTCGTCGAAGAGGGGGAACTTGAGCGAGAGCCACATACCCCAGACTCCGTCCGTGGGGATCGGCTCCTCGAACTCCATCGGCACACCGGCCGCGAGCACCTGCTGGTCCGCTGAGCGGTACGCGGTGGCGATCTCCGCCGGCCAGAGGTCGAAATCGGTCTTGCCGACGACGTCCTCGCGGCCCTCGCCCAGCACCCGCTCGTAGTGACGGTTGATCAGGATGTAGCGGCCGTCGGCACTCTTGAGGTAGATCAGCGTGTTGACGTTGTCGGCCATGTCCTGCAGCCGCTTCTCGCTGCTGCGGAGCGCGCGTTCCGCCTCCTGCTGCCGCTCCTGTAGCTGGAACTGCACGACGGCCGTGGGGCGGCTGGCTCCTGGTAGCTGAGCCACGTGCATCGACACCGGGATCTGGCGCCCATTGGCCAGGAGCAACCGCTCCTCGGTGGCGGCGCGAGCCGCGCCACCGCCGGAGAAAGCCAATCGGTCTCCCCCGCTGGCGACGAGCGACGAGAAGGGCGCACCCACGAGCGGCCGGACCGGGTCGGCCGTCAGGCTCAGCAGCGCCCGGTTGGCCGCGATGACGGTGTGCACTCCGGTCATGTCCACCAGCGCCGTGGCGGTGGGGAGGTAGTCGAACGCGAGCGCGACGGAACCCGACGAGCCCTCGCCAGACATCTCGTGCACTGCGCGCTGCGTGACCATGGGCGAGCAGCGTAACGAATCTTCGCGAGGGGGACATCGGGGATCAGGAGACGCGCCCGGCGCCCGGTCTGGACCTGCCAGCACCTGGAGGGGGGTGTTCAGGTGACCGCGGTGGCAACCGGACGTACGTCGCCACCGGCGGTGACCCAGCCGACGCCCGGCTCGAACCGGCGCAGGACCCGGGCCGGGGAGCCGCCGACCACGGCGTGGTCCTCGACGACCCCGCGCACCACGGAGCCGGCAGCGACGACGACGTTCCGGCCGATGGTCGTGCCGGGCAGGATGATCGACCCGTGCCCGATCCAGGTGCCGGAGCCGATCACCACCGGCTGGTGCGCCCCGGGCTGCCGTCCGATCGGCAGGTCGACGTCCTGGTAGCCGTGGCTGGCGTCGGAGACGAACACGTCCTGGCCGCACCACACGTCGTCACCGAGCACGATCGAGGTGTGCGCGGTGAGGCTGGTCCGCGCCCCGAGCACGCAGCGGTCGCCGATGACCAGCCCCCGCTCGGGGAGCTCCCCCTGCCCGGGGCCGTAGCCGACGGAGAGCGTCACCTGGCGTCCGACCAGGGTCCGGGACCCGATGTGGATCGACCCGACGTTCATCAGGCTCGCCGTCGGGAAGCCGATGCAGCTCGCCTCGCCGAGCGATCCGAAGGAGTCCCCGGCGCGGGTGCCGGGGACGATCTCACCGGCCCGCTCCAGCCGGCGCCAGGCGGCGTGGACGGCGCGGTTGGTCAGCCTCGTACGTCGGGTCACGCCGCGAGGGTACTCACCGGCGCGCCCCTGGGCGCACTCATCTAGGATTGGTGGGTGCACGAGGTCTCCGTCATCGCCTACTTCGCGGACGACCCCACGCGGACCTATCAGCTGGTCCAGTGGCTCCCCGTCCTCGAGCTCCTGCACGCGCAGCACCGGGTGGGCATCGTCGTGCGCGACCCCGACTCCGCGACCGTGCTGCGCGCCCGGACGACGCTGCCGGTCTTCGCCGTCCCGTCCTTCCCCGAGCTGACGGACCTCTACGCCGAGCTCGACGCCCAGGTCGTGCTCTACTGCAACAACTCGATGCTCAACTTCCAGTCGCTCATCAACGGCCGGTCGCTGCATGCCCACATCAACCACGGTGAGAGCGACAAGCAGAGCATGGCGAGCAACAACGCCAAGGCCTACGACCGGGTCTTCGTGGCGGGCGAGGCCGCCGTACGACGGCACGCCGCCGGCCTCATCGAGTTCGACCTCACGCGACTGGTGCGCACCGGCCGACCGCAGCTCGACCTGCGCCCCGCGCCGCTGCTGGCTCCCACCGAGCGGCGGACGGTCCTCTACGCGCCGACCTGGGAGGGCGACGCGGAGTACAACGACTACACCTCCCTCGACACGGTCGGTCCCGAGATCGTGCGCGCCATCCTGGCCGTGCCCGACGTACGCCTCGTCTACAAGCCGCACCCCAAGGTCGCGAGCAGCCTCACGCCCGAGGTGCGCGAGGCCCACCGCGCCATCCTGTCGCTGGTCGCCGACGCCGCCCGGCGCGAGCCCGACGCCGGGCACGAGGCGATCACGGTGGGCGACATCCTCGCCGTCATACCCGACTGCGACGCGATGGTCACGGACGTCTCCTCGGTCGGCCTCGACTGGCTCTACCTGCGCACCGAGAAGCCGATCTTCCTCACCGACCGGCACCACGACCCGGAGCGGCTCCGCCAGGAGGTGCCGGTGAGTCGCTGCGCGGACGTGATCGACGACGTCGTCGTGGCGGACCTGACCGCGCTGATCGCGGCCCGCCTCGAGCACGACGAGCACCACCTCGCGCGGAAGGCCATGCGCCACCACTACTTCGACGACCTCCAGGTCGGCGACAGCACGGTCCGCTTCCTGGACGCCGTCTCCGAGCTGGTGGCGCTGCGGGACCGGCTGCTGGGCGCCGACGCGTTCGTGGAGGACGAGGACGCGGCCGACACGGCGTGAGGCACGCGGGCCCCAGGGACTGGTCTTGACCTTGCCCCGACGGCAAGCCACAGGGTCCCTCCATCGGTGAGAGTCACCGTAGAAGGATGGGGACATGGACCACCTGAGCATCGGCGAGTTCGCCCGCGAGAGCGGGCTGACCCCCAAGGCGCTGCGGCTCTACGGCGAGCTCGACCTGCTCACCCCGGCGCACGTGGAGGAGTCCAACGGGTATCGCTACTACGCCCGTGACCAGCTGGAACGGGCGCACCTCGTGGCGCGACTCCGGCTGGTCGGGATGCCGTTGGCCCGGATCCGCTCCCTCCTGGAGCTGTCCGGTCCGGCGGCAGCGGCCGAGCTCGAGGCGCACTGGCGCCAGGTGCAGGTCGACAATGCCGCCCGCCGGGAGATCGTCCACAGCCTCGTCCTCGACCTCCGAGCAAGGGAGACCACGATGCACGAGCCCACGTTCCACCTTCTCAGCGCCGCTGTCAGACACGCACAGGGCGCACGTGAGCAGCAGCAGGACGCGGTGTACTCAGGACGGTCGCTGTTCGCCGTCGCCGACGGCTTCGGGGACGCCACCTCCGCAGCGGCCACGATCGCCTCGGTGGCAGCGCTCGACGAGACATCCCCCGTCGGTGACCCGCAGGCCGCGCTCGCGGAGGCGGTCACGGTCGCCGCGGCGAGCACCAGCGGGCGTCCCGGCGGCACGACCCTCACGGTCTTGTGGCTGCCGGAGGGCCGCGGCGTGTCCGCACACGTCGGCGACGCCCGCCTGCTCCGGGTCCGGGACGGGGAGGTCACGCGTCTGACCCGGGACCACACGCTGGTGGCCGCGCTCGTCGAGGACGGTCGGCTCACCGAGGACGAGGCCCGGGTGCATCCGCACCGGGTCCTGCTGAACCGGGCGCTCACGGCGGGCAAGGTCATGGGCGGCCGCCCCGAGGACCCGCAGGCGGGGACCGTGGACCTGCGCGAGATCGACGTACGACCGGGGGATCGGCTGACCCTCGTGACGGACGGGGTGCACGCCGTCCTGGACCCAGAACGGCTCGAGGACATCCTGACCGACGGGGGCGACCCCGAGGGCGTCGCCGAGGCGGTGGCCGCCGAGGTCGAGCGGGCCGGGGCGCCGGACAACTACAGCGTGGTGATCGTGGACGCGGCCGTCTGAGGGCCGGCGCCAGCGAGCTCGCGCCGCTCCCTAGGATCGCTGGCATGCAGGCAGTCCGGTACGACGCGTACGGCGCGACCCCGGCACTCGTGGAGATCCCCGGGCCCGACTGCCCGGCCGACGGGGTGGTCGTCGAGGTGCGCGCCACCGGCGTCTGCCGGTCCGACTGGCACGCCTGGCAGGGCCATGACCCGGTGACCCTGCCGCGGGTGCCGGGGCACGAGTTCGCCGGGGTCGTCACGGAGGTCGGCCCCCAGGTGTCGACCCGCAGGGTCGGTGAGCGGGTGACGGCACCGTTCGTCTGCGGCTGCGGCCGCTGCGAGTGGTGCGCAGGGGGTGACGCCCAGGTGTGCCCGGACCAGCTGCAGCCGGGCTTCACGCTGCCCGGCTCCTTCGCCGAGCTCGTCGCGGTCCCGGCCGCCGACCTCAACGTGGTCCCGCTGCCCGACGGCCTGGACTTCGTCACGGCGGCGTCGCTGGGATGCCGCTTCGCGACCTCCTACCGGGCGCTGACCGTGCACGGCCGGGTGCGTGCCGGCGACTGGGTCGCGGTCCACGGCTGTGGCGGTGTCGGCCTGTCCGCGGTGATGATCGCCACGGCGCTCGGCGCCCGCGTCGTCGCGGTGGACGTGTCCCCGCCCGCCCTCCGGCTCGCCGGCGAGCTGGGTGCGGAGGTGCTCGTCGAGGGCGGTCCGGACGCGGTACGCCGGATCGTGGAGGCCACCGGGGGTGGGGCGCACGTGTCTCTCGACGCCGTCGGCACCAGCCCCACGGCCGTCGCCTCGGTGTCGTCGCTGCGTCCACGCGGCCGGCACGTCCAGGTCGGGCTCCTGCTCGGCGAGCACGCCACTCCCCCGCTGCCGATGGGCCTGGTGGTCGCCCGGGAGCTCGAGATCCTCGGCTCCCACGGGATGGCCGCCTCGGACTACCCGGCGATGCTCGACCTCGTGGCCTCCGGGGCGCTGCGACCGGACCTGCTGGTCGGGGCGGTCATCGGGCTCGGCGAAGCAGGCGCGGCCTTGGCCGCGATGAGCGCACCCGCCACCGCGGCCGGGGTGACCGTCGTGCGCCTGGGCCTTGCCTGACCCGAACCTGTTCGTCTCGGCGCCGGCCGGCGTGGGTCGGGGGGTCGGCACGGAGCTCGTGCGGGCGTGCTGGCTCTGGCCTTCGAGCACCTGGGAGCCGAAGCCGCGGTCAGCGAGGTCTTCCGGGACAACCACGCGTCGCAGGGTGTCTCCCGAAGGTTGGGCTGTGAGAACGACGGCATCTCCGGGGACGCCCGAGGCGAGGAGGTGCTGGTCTCGGACCGGCTGAGGCTGACGCGCACGGCGTGGGAGGCACGCGACAACCCTCCCGTCACCGTTGCCGGATTCGAGGAGAGCCGCGCGCTGTTCGGTCTCTAGCCGCGATCGCGCGACCGGACCCTCGAGGTCAGTCTCATTCGTGTCGTGGTCGGTGTCTGATCCAGGTGGGTGGTGGTCGGCCGGTTTGGGTGGTGGGAGGAACTCGGGTCGTGCGTCTTTTGGGTTGAGGCGGACTTGCCAGGGGGTGTGGTGGATGACCCGGTGGTGGTGCCCGCAGAGGAGCACGAGGTTGTCCAGGGCGGTGGGGCCGCCGAAGGCCCAGTGGATGATGGGGTGGGCGTGGCCCATCACCGGGGGCCTGGTGCAGCCGGGGAACGCGCAGTGGACGTCGCGGCAGACCAGGGCCCGCCAGATGGCGGGGGTGACGAGCCGGTGAGTCCTACCGACGTCGAGGACCTCACCCAAGGTGCCGAGGGCGATCGGGATGATGTCGGCATCACACGCCAGCCGTCGGATCACCGCGGGTGAGAGGTCGAGACCGTCCTCGGTGAGGCTGCTCGATGACCCGAGGGTGGTCCAGTCGATCTGGTCGCGGAGCACGTCGAGGCTGGTGGTCACCGAGATGCGGGGTCGGGCGCCGTGGGAGTCGGGGGCGACGTCGGTGGCCAGGGCGTGGTCGGCGACGGTGATGAGGGCATCCCAGAGGCGGGCACCGTGGTCGCGGGGGTCGACACCCTCCTCACACGTCTCGGGGTCCATGGCCGGGGCGGGGGTCGTGAGTGGCAGGAGTGCTGCTTTGAGCGTGGCGGCGTCCTCGACCGTCCCACGACCACGGACCCGGACGCCGCCGGCACCGTCCTCGGTGATCGCGAGGAACCGGCCCAGGTGCGCGGCCCGGGTTTCGCGTTCGGCGGCCTTCTCCGCATCCCGCTCGGTCTGTTCGGGGTCGGCGACCTCGAGGAGGTGCTTGGCGGCTTTGGCGAGCTCGGTCGCGTTCAACCGGGTGGCCTGGTCGAGGAGGAACTCCTCGCCCTGCTCGCGCAGGTCGATCTGGTGGGGGAGCTGGTCGATGGCGTCCACGATCACCGATGCCTGCTCGGGTGAGAGCATCCCCGACGCCAGGGCGGCGTGGGTGCGGGGCAGCTCGCCGACCAGCACGGGTGCCTGCCGGACAGCCCGGTGGCCGGGGCCGCGGTGGGTGCCGGCGAGGTGGGTGAACCAGTCCGACGTGGAGCCCCAGGACAGGTGGGTCTTGGCGACCTTGCGGGCCTCGACCTCGACCAGCACCGAGGCCTCCAGGGCGGCGAGCTGGGCCCGCAGCGCCTCGAGCTCCTCGACCGTGCCGACGAGCTCACCTGGTGTCTTCGCCGCCCACAGCACCTCACCCAGACCCGCCAGCTCGACGCGCGCACCCGCGACCACACCAGCCGGTGTGCGGGGTGTCGTCGAGGGGAGCTCCACGCACCGACTCAACCAGGGAGCACCGACAGTCCGGCCCCTCTGACCTGCCCGCATCTCACGATACGGACACTAAGCGAAAGTTTGTTCCCGCCGTTCCTGCCATTGGCGATGGGAGACAGACCTGGCCGTACCCACGGCCCGGCGACCACAGGACGCCGTACGCGAACAGGCGACCGCGACCAAGCACCGCTACCCACGCGATCGGCGACCACGTGACCCGGTAGAGCGGCCAGGACGCGGTAATCCACCTCACCGGGTTCGAGACAGGCGCTAGCGCGCCTCCCTCAACCAACGGCGGCCGCCCCGCCTTCCTCGGCCGACGGTGGGTGGCTCGTCAACCAGCGGTCAGCGCCAGCCGAGCTCCGGCGCGAGGTGTTGCAGCACGCTGTCCAGCAGATGCGCGTTGTAGTCGACGCCGAGCTGGTTCGGGACGGTGAGGAGCAGGGTGTCCGCGGCGGCGATCGCCTCGTCTGCGGCGAGCTCCTTCACCAGCTGGTCCGGCTCCCCGGCGTACGTCTTGCCGAAGCGCGCGCGACCGCCCTCCAGCTGCCCGACCTGGTCCTGGCCGCCGGCCTCGCGGCCGAAGTAGGCACGGTCGACGTCGGTGACGACCGGGAAGATGCTGCGACTGACCGAGACTCGCGGTTCGCGTGGGTGTCCGGCGGCGCGCCAGGCGTCCCGGAACCGCTGGATCTGCTCGGCCTGGAGCTGGTGGAACGGCACTCCGGTGTCCTCGGTGAGCAGTGTCGAGCTCATCAGGTTCATGCCCTGCTCGCCCGTCCACTCGGCTGTCGCGCGGGTGCCCGCACCCCACCAGATCCGGTCCCGGAGGCCCGGCGACTGGGGCTCGATGCGGAGCAGGCCGGGCGGATTCGGGAACATCGGGCGCGGGTTCGCCTGCGCGAACCCCTCGCCCCGGATCACGTCCAGGAAGACCCGCGTGTGCTCACGGGCCAGGTCGGCGTGGTCCTGGCCCTCCGCGGGCTCGTGGCCGAAGTAGCGATAGCCCTCGATCACCTGCTCCGGTGAGCCCCGACTGATGCCGAGCTCCAGCCGACCACCGGAGATGAGATCGGCGGCGCCGGCGTCCTCGGCCATGTAGAGCGGGTTCTCGTAGCGCATGTCGATCACGCCGGTGCCGATCTCGATCCGGCTCGTCCTGGCCCCGACGGCCGCGAGGAGCGGGAAGGGCGAGGCCAGCTGGCTGGCGAAGTGGTGGACCCGGAAGTACGCGCCGTCCGCACCCAGCTCCTCCGCCGCAACCGCGAGGTCGATGGACTGCAGCAGCGCGTCGGACGCCGAGCGCACCTGCGACCCCGGCGTCGCCGACCAGTGGCCGAAGGACAGGAACCCGATCTTCTTCATGCCCCTGCAACCACCGGGACCCGTCAGGTCTTCCCCGTCCACGACATGCATGGCTCCGGGATGGGTACCGAAGTCCATGACTTCCATCGCAGACCAGAACACCGCAGAGCTCGGCGGCCCGCTGAGCATCCTCACCCGCCAGAAGCGTGACCACGTGCGGCTCGACGAGCTGCTGCGCGAGCTCGAGGCCACCCCGGCGGGGACCCGCCAGGACGACGTGCTCCAGCGGATCGCCCGGCTGGTCTTCCCCCACGCCTTCGCGGAGGAGTCCGTGGTCTGGCCGCAGCTCAGACGAGTCCTGCCCGACGGGCCCGCGCTCACGCTGCAGGTCGAGCAGGAGCACCAGGAGGTGAACGAGCTCTGGACCAGCCTGGAGAGGAGCGGGCCAGACGGCGAGGGACGTACCCGCCTGGTCGAGCGGCTCATCGAGGTGCTCCGTGAGGACGTCCGCGACGAGGAGGACGAGCTCCTCCCGCGTCTGCAGCAGGCCGTCAGTGTCGGCCGGCTGCGTGGGCTGGGCGTGGCCTGGGAAGCGGTACGACGCACCGCCCCGACGCGGCCGCACCCCGTCGTCTCCCGCCGCCCGCCCGGCAACGCGGTGGCCGCGCTGCCGCTGACGGCGATCGACCGCAGTCGCGACGTCCTGGAGGCCGTGGCACGCCGCTCCCCCCGACTCCAGGAGCGGGCCTCGAGCGTGAGCCGGGCGCTGGCCGGGGTGGCCGGCGACGTCGAGCAGCTCGGCGTGATGCGCCGGGGCGAGGACCCCAGCACCGCACGCTCCTGACGCGGGCGGGTCAGCCGGTCGTCTCCACGTCGTCCTTGTCGGGGTGCCGGTCCTGGCGCGCGTCGTAGGTCGGTGCATCGGGGCCGGTCGGCCCCTCGTCGACCTCGCCGCTCTCGGCCGTGGGCGCGCCCGCGACGGCGTCGTCGGGGGAGATCGGCACGCCCGCGCCGCGGAAGCTCGCGACCTCGGAGACCTGCCTGCCGCTGCCGGACTCGGACTCGGTCTGGGACTCGCCTGGTGTCGTCA
>JAOPYB010000134.1 GCA_025964835.1 Nocardioides sp.
CGGCCGCCGGTGGGCGAGCTGCCCGAGCCGAGTCCGCCGCGTCGTCGCCGGCGCGTCCTGGGCGCCCTGGTGGGCGTGCTGGCGCTGGCCGCGGGCGCGGCCGGCGGCTACTACTACGAGCAACGCACCGAGCAGACGGTGACGCTGTCGGATGCCGACGGCTACCTCACGGTCACGGTGCCGGGCAGCTGGGAGCGGACGATCGCCCCCGACGGGTGGACGCCGCCGAACGACTCGAGCGAGTTCCCGGCGCTGTCGGTCGGCACCACCCGCGACTGGACCCGCAAGGGCTCGACCGCCCAGGGCGTCTTCCTCGGCATCCTGCCCGGCACCCAGCTACCGGACCAGGTGCCGCAGCACCCCGAGTGCGCGGCCGCCCAGGAGCCCGTCCAGGACACCGTCGACGGCGACCCGTTCGTGACGGTCGTCTACACGTCCTGCCCGGGCGGCGTCACCGTGGAGCGGGTCGGGCTGGTCGCCGGCAACCGGCTGCTCTGGGTCCAGGTGCGCAGCGCGGACCGCACCACCGCCAACGAGGTGCTCGACTCCGTGGACACGTCGGGCATCTAGGGCATCTGGTGGGCCGGGTCAGGGGAGCTTGCGGATGCTCCCGGACACGCGGGCGAGCAGGTCGTCGAGCCCCGGCCGGTCGACCTCGCGGCCGACGACCGACATCTCGAACTTCGCCTCGGACTGCCCGGGCAGGCTGAACCAGCGGAACGTGTTGTAGCGCTTCACGTTGCCCGCCGGCTCGCGGTAGGAGAAGGACAGCAGGTCGCCGGTCCGCCCCAGGACCTCGACGTCGTCGTAGCCCGCCTCCATCGCGGAGAGCTTCTGGGCGACCATCGACTCCTTGGTCTTGTGCTCGGTGGAGAGCTTCACCCGCAGGCTGAACCCGCCGACCTCGGGCTCGCCCCGGGGCCGCCAGCGGACCTCGTCCAGGGTCTCCTCGAAGGCGAAGGGCTGCCAGCCCCGCGGGACGTCGTAGGCCCAGCGGAACGAGGGTGGGCCGATGGTGTGCCGGCGGTAGCTGAGCCCCGCCTGGAGACCGGGATAGGGGATGTCGTGGGCGTAGGGGCGCACGGGGTCCACCGGGATCGAGGGGTTGCGGGCCGGGACCGGGCTCGCCCCGGAGAGCGTGACCGGCTCGGCGCGCACGACGTGGCCGACGGCGAACCCGCCGACCAGCCCCACGAGGGCGAGCACGAGCACCGCCCCGAGTCCCCGCATGCTCATGGCCGTGACGATAACCGTCCGGCGCGGTGGGAGTTGCGTCACGGTGGGCGGGGGGCTTGGGTGGCGTCATGGCTACTCCCCTCTTCGACCAGCACCGTGCCCGCCTCGACGCCGCCGTCGCGGCCTGCGCCAGCCGCGAGTACTTCTCGGCGTTCGACGAGTCGCCCTCGCCACGCGTGTACGGCGAGAACGCGGCCGCCGAGGGCCGGGCCGCGTACGACGCGTGGCTGGGCGGGTCGTTCCCGCTGGAGACCCCGGGCGCCTCGGGCACGGTCGCGGGCGAGCGATCGCCGTACGGCGTGGACCTGGGGGTGGCCTACCCGCGAGTCACCGACGTCGACGCCCTGCTGGCGGCCGCCGGGGCCGGGATGAAGGCGTGGCGGGACGCGGGGCCGGAGTCCCGGACCGGTGTCTGCCTGGAGATCCTCGACCGGCTGCACCACCGGATCTTCGAGCTCGCGAACGCCGTCCAGCACACCAGCGGCCAGGCGTTCGTGATGGCCTTCCAGGCCGGCGGCGCGCACGCTCTGGACCGGGCGCTCGAGGCAATCGCCTACGCGTGGGCCGAGATGTCGCGGACCCCGGCGACGGCGCTGTGGGAGAAGCCCGGCCCCAAGCCGGGGAGTGAGCCGCTTCGCATGAGCAAGACGTTCACGGTGGTGCCGCGCGGGGTGGCGCTGGTGATCGGCTGCAACACGTTCCCGACCTGGAACTCCTGGCCGGGGCTGTTCGCCTCGCTCGTCACCGGCAACCCGGTGGTCGTGAAGCCGCACCCGGCGGCGGTGCTGCCGCTCGCGATCACCGTGCAGGTCTGCCAGGAGGTGCTGGCCGAGGCGGGCTTCGACCGTAACCTCGTGACGCTCGCCGTCGAGGACCCGGCCGACCGGCTGGCCGGCGCGCTCGCGGTGCGGCCCGAGGTGCGGCTGATCGACTTCACCGGCGGCAACGCGTTCGGCGAGTGGCTGGAGCAGAACGCCCACCAGGCCACGGTCTTCACCGAGAAGGCCGGCGTGAACACGGTCGTCATCGACTCGACCTCGGACTTCGCGGCGATGTGCCAGAACCTCGCGTTCTCGTTCTCCCTCTACTCCGGCCAGATGTGCACGGCGCCGCAGAACCTCTACCTGCCCGCCTCGGGCATCGGGACCGACGAGGGCACCAAGACGCCGGCGGAGGTCGCCACGGGGATCGAGGCCGCGCTCGGCCGGCTGCTCGGCGACGACGCCCGGGCGGTCGAGCTGCTCGGCGGCGTGGTCAGCCCCGACGTGCTGGCGCGCCTCGAGTCGGCCAGCGGGCACGGCGACGTGCTCGTCGCCTCACGGACGGTGACCCACCCGGCGTACGCCGACGCGACGGTCCGCACCCCGACGCTGATCGGGCTCACGTCGGCGGACTCCGACGTCTACGAGTCCGAGTGCTTCGGGCCGGTCGCCTACCTGATCTCGACGGGCGGCACGGAGGAGTCGATCGAGCTGTTCCGCGACACCGTCCAGCGGCACGGCGCGATGACGGCCGCGGTCTACTCGACCTCGCCCGAGGTGATCGCGCGGATGCGGGACGCCGCCCTCGACGCCGGGGTCGCGCTCTCGGAGAACCTCCTCGGCGCCGTCTTCGTCAACCAGTCCGCCGCGTTCTCCGACTTCCACGGCACCGGCGCCAACCCGGCGGCCAACGCGTCGTACACCGACGGCGCGTACGTCGCCTCCCGCTTCCGCGTCGTCCAGTCCCGCCGGCACGTCTGATCCGGTGACGTGGACCAGTCCTGCTGCCCGCAGGCCGGCGGCAGGACCGATGACTATTTCTCCTCGCGTGGGTCTGTCGTATGCGTAGCCCCCCGTTCGTGGAAGGGGTGAGACCACTTCCACCGAGGAGAATCCGATGACCGAGCACCGCGGCCGCTGGCTGGCCCTGTACGTCCTGTGCCTGGGCGACCTGATGATCGTGCTCGACTCGAGCATCGTGAACGTCGCCCTGCCGTCGATCCAGTCCGAGCTCGGCTTCAGCCAGTCGGCGCTGGCGTGGGTGGTGAACGCCTACCTGCTGACGTTCGGCGGCTTCCTGCTGCTGTCCGGTCGGCTGGGCGACCTGCTCGGCAACAAGCGCGTCTTCCAGACCGGGGTGGTGTCGTTCACCGTGGCGTCGATCGCCTGCGGCCTCGCGCCGAGCTCCGGCTTGCTTGTCGCCGGGCGGGCGATCCAGGGCCTGGGTGGCGCCGCCGTGTCGGCCGTCGCCCTGTCGCTGATCATGGGGCTCTTCTCCGACCCCGGCGAGCGGGCGAAGGCGATGGGCTTCTTCGGGTTCGTGATGTCCGGTGGCGGCGCCGTCGGCGTGCTGCTCGGCGGCGTGCTCACCGGGCTGTTCTCGTGGCACTGGATCTTCCTCGTGAACGTGCCGGTCGGCATCGGTGTCTGGGTCGCCGCCCGCCGGGTGCTGCCCGCCGACGAGGTCGCCCCGCAGGCCGGGCGGCTCGACGTCCCCGGTGCGGTGCTGGTGACCTCGGCGCTGATGCTCTCGGTCTACGGGATCGTCGGCGGCAACGAGGCCGGCTGGACCTCCGCGCGGACCGGCGTGCTGCTCGGCGCGAGCGCGCTCCTGCTCGCCACCTTCGTGGCCTGGGAGTCGCGCGCGGCCCAGCCCCTGGTGCCGCTGCGCCTCTTCACGCTGCGCAACGTGGCCATCTCCCAGGTGGTCGGCGTGCTGTGGGCCGCGGCGATGTTCGCCTGGTTCTTCCTGGCCGCGCTCTACCTGCACAGGGTCCTCGGCTACTCCGCGCTCGAGGTCGGGCTGGCCTTCGTGCCGACCAGCGTCGTGATGGCCTTCTGCTCGCTCCGCGTCTCCGACCGGCTGGTCATGCGGCTCGGGATCCGGATCCCGCTCGCCGCCGGCCTGATCCTGGCCTCGGCCAGCCTCGCGCTGTTCTCCCGGGCGCCCGTCGACGGGAGCTTCCTCACCGACGTGCTGCCCTCGATGCTGCTGCTCGGTGCCGGCGCCGGCATCGCGTTCAACCCGGTGCTGCTCGCGGCCATGGGTGACGTCGAGCCGCACGAGTCCGGTCTCGCCTCGGGGGTCGTGAACACGTCGTTCATGATGGGCGGCGCGCTCGGGCTGGCGGTGCTGGTCGCGCTGTCCGAGTCGCGCACGACGACCCTGCTGGCCGACGGCACCGCCCCCGTCGAGGCGCTCAACGAGGGCTTCCGGGCGGCGTTCGCGGTGGGCGCGGTCTTCGCCCTGCTGGCCGCCGTCGTCGGCGGCACCCTGCTGCGACCGAAGCCGATGCAGCCGCCCCAGGCCGCGGCCGCGCAGCCGGCCGATCAGCTGGCCGAGCAGCCCTGCCCCGACCCGGTCTGAGGGTGACGGCGGGCACGCCGTTAGCGTTCCGGATGTGACGAGCCTCCTGATCCGCGATGCCCGCCTCGTCCCCCTCGCCGAGGGCGACCGGGTGCCCGACCGACCGGTCGACGTCCTCGTCGAGGACGGCACCGTGACGGCCGTCGGCCCCGCGCTCGAGCGGCCCGACCGGGTCGAGGCGGTGCAGGGCGGCGGACGCTGGCTGGCGCCCGGGCTCTGGGACCAGCACGTGCACCTGGCGCAGTGGACGCTCGCGTCCCAGCGGCTCGACCTGGCGGCGGCCCGCTCGCCCGAGGACGTCACCTCCCAGGTGGCCGAGCGGGTCGCGGAGTACCCCGACCTCCCCGTCATCGGCTGGGGCCACCGCTCGGGCGGCTGGGACCGCGACGTCACCGTCTCCGAGCTCGACGCGGTCTCCGGCGACACCGCCGTGGTCCTCATCAGCGGCGACGCGCACCACGCCTGGCTCAACACCACCGCCCTCATGCACCTGGCGATGCCGGTGCGCGACTCGGTGGTGCGCGAGGGCGAGTGGTTCGCGGCGTACGCCCGGCTCAGCACCCTGGTCGGCGACGACGGCACCTCGCCCGAGGCCTACCGCCGGACCCTCGACCACGCCGCGTCGATGGGCATCGTCGGGATCGTGGACTTCGAGTTCAGCGGGGGCTTGGCCGAGTGGGCTGCCCGCTGGGCAGCCGGCGCGGACCTGCTCCGCATCCGGATGTCGACGTACGCCGACACCCTCGACGACATCATCGCCGCCGGGCTGCGCACGGGTGACCCGCTGCCCGGCTGCGACGACCGCGCCACGATGGGGCCGCTCAAGATCATCTCCGACGGCTCGCTCAACACCCGGACGGCGTGGTGCTGCCAGCCGTACGCCGACGCGCACCGGCTCGAGTACCCCTCCGGCCAGGCCAACCTCGACGGCGTCGAGCTGCGCGACCTGCTGGCCCGTGC
>JAOPYB010000167.1 GCA_025964835.1 Nocardioides sp.
GGCTCGGCGACGAGGGCCGCGGCGTGCGCACGATCATCGAGATGGTCGCCGCCACCCGCCTCGACTGCGTGCTCGGCTCCACCTCGCTGATGCGCCGGGCGCTGAGCGAGGCGTCCTGGCACGCCGCACACCGGTCGGCCTTCGGGTCGCTGCTCAGCGAGAAGCCGCTCATGCAGAACGTGCTGGCCGACCTCGCCGTCGAGTCCGAGGCCGCCACGGTCCTCGCGATGCGCCTGGCCTCGGCCGTGGACAACCTGCACGACCCGCACGAGGCGGCGCTGCGGCGGATCGCGCTGCCGCTCGCGAAGTTCTGGGTCTGCAAGCGGACGCCGTTCATGGTCGCGGAGGCGCTCGAGTGCCTGGGCGGCAACGGCTACGTCGAGGAGTCGGTGCTGCCGCTGCTCTACCGCGAGGCACCGCTCAACTCCGTCTGGGAGGGCTCCGGCAACGTCAACGCCCTCGACGTGCTGCGCGCCCTGGCCCGCGAGCCCGAGGCGCTGGCGGCCTGGATCACCGAGGTCGGCCTGGCCCGCGGCGCCGACAGCCGGCTCGACCGCGCGGTCGACGACACCCTCGCGCTGCTCGGCGACGAGGCCACCCTCGAGGTCTCGGCCCGGCGGCTCGCCGGCCGGATGGCCGCCTGCCTCCAGGGCTCGCTCCTGGTCCGGTTCGCCCCCGCCGAGGTCGCCGACGCGTTCTGCGGGTCGCGGCTCGGCACGTCGTACGACGGCACGTTCGGCACCCTCGCCGGTGGCGACCTGAAGGCGATCGTGGAGCGCGCCACCCCCACTCTCTGACGCTGACCTGCCCGAAACTTTCGGGCAGGTCAGCGATGAGTTTCGGGCGGGTCAGGCGCGGACCGGCGCCGGGTGCTCGGTGTGGTCGTCGTCGTCGTCGTCGTCGACCATCGTGCGCTCGTCGAACGGCAGGTCACCGGCGAGCACCCGGTCGAGGCGCTCGCGGTCCAGGCCGTCGGTCCAGCTGCCGATCAGGACGGTGGCGATCGAGTTGCCGGCGAAGTTCGTGAGCGCCCGCGCCTCGGACATGAAGCGGTCGATGCCGACGATCAGGCCGACACCGTCGACCAGGTCCGGCCGGTGGGACTGCAGGCCGCCGGCCAGGGTCGCGAGGCCGGCGCCGGTGACTCCGGCGGCGCCCTTGGAGGCGATGACCATGAACACCAGGAGCGAGATCTGCTCGCCGATCCTGAGCGGGTCGCCCATCGCCTCGGCGATGAAGAGAGTCGCCATCGTCAGGTAGATCGCCGTGCCGTCGAGGTTGAAGGAGTAGCCGGTCGGGACGACGATGCCGACGGTGGTCTTGTCGATGCCGGCGTGCTCCATCTTGGCGATCAGCCGCGGCAGCGCCGACTCCGAGGACGACGTGGCGAGGATCAGCAGGAACTCGCGGGCGAGGTACCTGAACAGCGAGAAGATGTTGATGCCGGTCGCGAGCTTGAGCACGGTGCCGAGCACACCGAAGACGAACAGCAGGCAGGTCAGGTAGAAGGCCACCATGAGCAGGGCGAGACTCTTGAGCGCGTCGACACCGGTCTCGCCGACCACCGCGGAGATGGCCCCGAACGCACCGATCGGCGCCGCCCACATGATCATCGCGAGCACCCGGAACACCAGCTTCTGGGTGTACTCCACGACCGTCAGGATCGGCTTGGCGGTCGGGCCCATCTGTTGGAGGGCGAAGCCGATCAGCAGCGCGACGAGCAGGGTCTGGAGGACCTCGCCGGAGGTCAGCGACGAGAAGAGCGAGTCGGGGATGATCCCGAGCAGGAACTCCGTCGTGCTTCCGTGCCCGGCCGCGGCCTGGGCCGCTCCCGCCGACGCCACCTCCTCATTCAGATCGAGCCCGGAGCCGGGCTTGATGATGTTGCCGACCACCAGCCCGATGGTGAGCGCGAACGTCGACATCACGAGGAAGTAGCCCAGGGCGAGGGCACCGACCTTGCCGACCTTGGCGGCGCTGGCCACGGAGCCGACGCCCAGGATGATCGTGCAGAAGATGACCGGCTGGATCATCATCGTGATCAGTCCGACGAACCCCTCGCCGAGCGGCTTGAGCTTCACCGCGAAGTCCGGGGACACCAGTCCGACGACGACCCCGAGCGCGACGGCCGCGATCACCGCCATGTAGAGCCAGTGGGTCCGGTTTCTCGGCGGCTGTCTCGTTCCGGATGCGGGCGTCCCTGATGGTGGCATGGCTCACGTGTACCCGCGTGGAGCGGCTCGTAACCGCGAGCCCAACCCCGGCGGTTGAGGAGGTTGCGCCAGCAACCGTCTCGAAACCACCACGCCGGGCTAGTGCCGGGCTCGCAACGCAGCCCAGCTGCGGCTCGCCAGCTCCGGAAGCGCTTCCCAGTCACCGCGGATGAGTGCCTCTCGCTTGCGCCGACTCCCAGCCTTGCACCCGCTTCGCGAAGGCAAACGCCTCATCCACGCGGCTGAATCCGCTGCCCAGACGAGCTGCACCGGCCGGCGTCGACGTGTGTAGCTCGCGCCCAGGGCGAGATCGTGCTCGCTGATCCGGCGTTCGAGTCGATCGTGCTGCCGACGTAGAAGCTGTCGTCGGCGCACCGGACGATGTAGGCCCATGGCATGGCCTCACTCCACCCGAGGCGGCGCCGCGCGTCCAGGGTGATCAGCTCGGCTGTGGATGACGACCCGGCCCGCTGGTGGTTTCGAGACGGTTGCTAGCGCAATCTCCTCGACCACCGGCCGGCGCACTCAGGTCAGCTCGAGGCCCGGGTAGAGGGGGTGCTTGTCGAGCATCTCGGCGGCGGCGTCCTTGGCCTTGTCCGCGACCCCCTCGGCCAGGGCGTACGTCGCCTTCGACGGCGCACCGGCCTTGTTCGTGCCGGGCTCGGTGTTGGAGAGGACCTGCACGATCAGGTCGGCCACGTTGTCGAACTCGTCGTGCCCGAAGCCACGGGTGGTGAGCGCGGGGGTGCCCAGGCGGATGCCGGAGGTGTACCAGGCGCCGTTCGGGTCGGAGGGGACCGAGTTGCGGTTGGTCACGATCCCCGCGTCGAGCAGCGCCGACTCGGCCTGACGGCCGGTGAGGCCGAACGACGACACGTCGAGCAGCACGATGTGGTTGTCGGTGCCCCCGGTGACGAGGTCGGCGCCGCGGGTCAGGAAGCCCTCGGCAAGCGACTTGGCGTTGTCCGCGGTCTGCTGGGCGTAGGTCTGGAAGGACGGCTGGCGGGCCTCGGCCAGCGCCACGGCCTTGGCGGCCATCATGTGCGAGAGCGGACCGCCGAGCACCATGGGGCAGCCGCGGTCGACCGAGGGAGCGAACTCCTCGTTGGCCAGCACCATGCCGCCGCGCGGCCCGCGCAGCGACTTGTGGGTCGTGGTCGTGGTGATCTGGGCGTGCGGGACCGGGTCCTCGTCGCCCGTGAAGACCTTGCCCGCGACGAGACCCGCGAAGTGGGCCATGTCGACCATCAGCGTCGCGCCCACCTCGTCGGCGATCTCGCGCATCTTGGCGAAGTTCACCCGCCGGGGGTACGCCGAGTAGCCGGCCACGAGGATGAGCGGCTTGAACTCGCGCGCCTTGGCCGCGACCTTGTCGTAGTCGAGCAGCCCCGTCTCGGGGTCGGTGCCGTACTGCTGCTGGTGGAACATCTTGCCGCTGATGTTCGGGCGGAATCCGTGGGTGAGGTGGCCGCCGGCGTCCAGCGACATCCCGAGGAGCCGCTGGTTGCCGAGCTCGTGGCGGACCTTCTCCCAGTCGGCGTCGGTGAGCTCGTTGACGTTCTTGGCGCCGAGCTTCTCGAGCGCAGGGGACTCGACCCGGTGGGCGAGGATCGACCAGTAGGCGACCAGGTTGGCGTCGATGCCGGAGTGCGGCTGGACGTAGGCGTAGTCGGCCCCGAACAGCTCGCGGGCGTGCTCGGCCGCGATCGTCTCGACGGTGTCGACGTTCTGGCAGCCCGCGTAGAAACGGTGCCCGACCGTGCCCTCGGCGTACTTGTCGCTGAACCAGGTGCCCATCGTGAGCAGCACGGCCGGCGAGGCGTAGTTCTCGCTCGCGATCAGCTTGAGCGAGCCGCGCTGGTCGGCCAGCTCCTGGCGGGTCGCCTCCGCGATGCGGGGTTCGACCGAGGCGATGACCTCGAGGGCCTGGCTGTACGCGCTGCTGATGAGGGCATCCGTCATGGGCACAGCCTAGTGATCCGCGAGAGGCGTGCCAGAGGGACGTTCCGGCGACGGGCGAAATGTGACGTGGGCCGCACCGGTCCCGCGGCACGGGCGGCGGCTGAGCGTGCTATCTCACATCTCGGATTCAAGTCTCACCACATGAGATTTCGCCTTGTGGATCCGGTGTCCGCCCCGTGAGACTGGCTCACATGATCACCGTTGCGGCCCCCCTCTTCCTCGTGGTTCGACGCCACGTGGACCTCGGGCGCACCCGCAGCATGATGTGTTGGCCGTCCTGACCGTCGCCGTCCTCCCCGCGAGCACGACGACCCGCCCGCCCGACTTTTCGTCACGGGCGCCCGGTCCCGAAGGCCAACCCGACGACGAGGTCGGGCCCGGACGAGTCGCGCGTCTCACAACCGCCAAGGATTCCGTTCCTCATGAATGACCAGGCCCCCACCCCCCGCGTCGCCCGCCCCCGCCCCAAGCGCGGCGAGGGCCAGTGGGCGCTGGGCTACCGCGAGC
>JAOPYB010000203.1 GCA_025964835.1 Nocardioides sp.
GGGGGTGCGATCCAACCGGCAAACTCGCCGTACTCGTAGACGGGCACCATCAGGTCGGCGACCTTCTGGCGGTCTTCTGCGGACGGCAGCCACTGGTCGATCTGGGCCTCCCAGGCTGCGTCGTCGAGGACCTCGCCGTGGGGGCTGACATGGTGGCTTGAATAGACACCGACCCGTCGATTGAAGCCTTCGTGCGGCAGGAAGAGCCGCTCCTCGAGGCCGGCGTCCTCAAGCGCCTGGTTCCAGCGACGTACGCCGTTGGCGCAGTCGGCGACGTACTCATCGCGCAGGTCCAGGTTGAGGGCCGAGAGCATCGGCACCTCCTTCTCCACGAACTTTCCGTCCTCAATGAGCTTCATCGTGCGAGCGTCATCGAGAAGGGTGTGATCGTCCTTCCGCCTGGTCTCCTGCCAGCGGCCCTTCAGCCCCGAGGAGTAGTAGTTGCCCGCGTTGGTTGACTGCTCCGAGCCGAACAGGTCCATCGAGACGGAGTACTGAAAGTTGAGGTACTTCTGAATGACGCTCAGCGGGATGCCGCCGTGTTCGAAGATGTCGTCGACCCCGCCGTACGCGCTCATGATCTCGGCAGTCTTCTCCACGATGCGCTGCACGCCGGTGGTGCCCACGAACATGTGGTGGGCCTCCTCCTTGAGCATGAACTCACAGGTCCGGGCGAGGGGGTCGAAGGCCGACTCCTTGAGGGTGCCGAGCTGGTACTTTCCGTCCCGGTCTGTGAAGTAGGTGAACATGAAGAACTGCAGCCAGTCGGTGGTCGCCTCGTTGAACGCGCCGAGGATCCGGGGGGCGTCGATGTCTCCGGAGTTGCGCTTGAGCAGCTGCTCGGCCTCCTCGCGCCCCTCACGACCGAAGTAGGCGTGCAGCAGGTAGACCATTGCCCACAGGTGGCGACCCTCCTCCACGTTGACCTGGAACAGGTTGCGCAGGTCGTAGATGCTCGGAGCGGTGTTGCCGAGGATCCGCTGTTGCTCCACCGACGCCGGCTCGGTGTCACCCTGGACGACGATCAGCCGCATCAGATCCGCGCGGTGCTCGCCGGGAACTTCCTGCCAGGCAGGCTCACCGAGGTGCTTGCCGAACTTGATCGTCTTGTCGGGGTCAGCCTCAGCCAGGAATATCCCCCAGCGGTACTCCTCCATCGGCACGTGCTCGAAGTGCGCCCACCCGTCGCGGCCGACGGCCACGGCGGTGCGCAGGTAGACGTCCTTGGTCGGCAGTGCCGGACCCAAGGTCTTCCACCAGTCCAGGAACTTCGGCTGCCAGCCCTCGAGGGCGCGCTGCAACCGACGATCGCCGGCCAGGTTGACGTTGTTCGGGATCCGCTCGGAGTAGTCGATCTTGCTCAGCGGGCCGGTGGGGATCGGTGCGGGGCCGGTGCGGGTCTCGGCAGTCATGGGCAACTCCTGTTGGGTCGACATTACCTAAGTTCTACACTTTCATTGCGTTTTTGCCAACCCTCTGTCGACTATTGCTGGGTGAGGATTCGCTGGAGGCGGCCCGGGCTCGCCTGCAGGGCCGTCCGCTGGAGATGGCCGACGACCGCCATGAGCCCGGCCTCCTCCTGGCCGCCCCCGGCCCGGCCCGGTCCCCCGTGGACAAGCTGTGGCATGGGGGTCCCGTGGCCCGTGGACTCGGGAGCACTGTCGCGGTCGAGCACCAGAACCCGACCGTGGTGTGACGCGATGCCGAGAACGACGTCCCGGGCGAAGTCATCGTCGTGGGTCACCACCGAGCCCACCAGTGATCCCTCGCCACGAGCCACCAGTTCCACGACCCGCTCGGACGACCCGTAGGGCATCAGGGTGCTGACCGGGCCGAACGCCTCCACCTCGTGAACCGCTTCCACGTCGGGATCATCGGCGCGCAGGAGCACGGGCGACATGAAGGCTCCGCGCTGCGCATCGGCGCCGACGACCTCGACCGCGTGAGGATCTCCGTAGACCACTGCCGCACGTGCGGAGAGCCGGGAGACCTTCTCGCGCACATCGTCGCGCTGAGCGAGTCCGACCAGTGCACCCATGGTCACTCCGGGCGCACCGGGTGCTCCGACCACGACCTCGGCAAGCCTCGCGGCGATCGCATCCGTAACCTCGTCGAGCTGATGCTCTGCCACGAAGGCGCGCCTGATGGCGGTGCACTTCTGGCCCGCCTTGACGGTCATCTCGGCTACGAGCGCGCTGACGAAGAGATCGAACTCGGGGGTGCCTGGTCCTGCGTCCGGACCCAAGATCGAGCTGTTCACCGAATCGGCCTCCGCATTGAACCGCGCCGATCGATGCGTGACGGCGGCATGCCCTCGAAGCCTTGCAGCGGTCTCTGCGGAACCGGTGAAGCCCACCGAGTCCTGACCGCCCAGGAGGTCGAACACACCCGGGATCGAGCCGCACACGATCTGGAGTGCACCCCCGGGGAGGATGTCGGCATCCACGATGATGCGCACGGCGTGTTGGGCGATGTACGCCGTCGGGGTGGCCGGCTTCACGATGGTCGGTACGCCGGCAAGCAGGGCCGGTGCGAGCTTCTCGAGCATGCCCCACACCGGGAAGTTGAACGCGTTGATCTGCAACGCCAGCCCGCGCCTCGACGTGAGCACGTGCTGCCCGACGAAGAGACCCTCCCTGCCCAGTTGAACAGGCTCGTCCTCGACGATGACGGTGTCGTCCGGGAGGCCTCGCCTGCCGAGACCGGCGTAAACCATCGCGGTGCCGATTCCCCCGTCGACATCGACCTTCGCGTCGGATCGGGTTGCTCCCGCCCGAGCGGACAGGTCATACAACTCCTCTTTGCGCTCGCCGAGGGCGGCCGCAACGGCCTTCACCAAGGCAGCGCGTTGGTGGAAGCTCAGTGAGCTCAGCCCTGGCCCACCAACCTCTCGAGCGAACGAGACAGCAGCCGAAAGGTCCAGGCCCTGGCTCGACACCACATGGAGGTGCTCACCCGTCACCGCATCCGCGACGTCGGCGCCCGCTCCCACGCCTGACACCCATCGGCCGCCGAGATAGCTGGTCAACGTGTCGTTCATTCAGAGTCCTCTCAAGGGTCCGCCCTTGAGTACGGACCACCTTCGAAGACTACAGAACACTGACGTTTCGTCAACATATCGTCATGCGTTGGATGTGTCCACGAGTGCCCACAATGAGCACGGTGCCTGGCTGACGAGCCCGGGCACGCCATCTGAGGTGGTTTTGATCTGATGCAGGCGATTGCCCTCGGCGTGCACTCGCGTGTTGATGCTCAGCCTGGGCCGTCGCTCCGGTCGAGCTCGCGCACGGGTATCCCTCGGTCGAGCGCCTCGGCGCTGAGGAACATGCACGCATCGGCGGCTGCACGTCGCGCGGCACGGGCCCCTTCCACCGCGGCCGACAGGGAGAGCAGTGATTCGTCACTGCCTCGCAGCGCGGGCCCTTCCAGATATGCGCGCACTGACCGGATGGCCGCGTCGGCGACTGCCACCGCCTGGCCTGCCTTGGCCAGGTTGTCTGGCTGCGTCGTCATGTCGCGAAGGCCGTCAGGAGGCGTAGAGGTTCTGGAGACGCAACTGACCTCGCGCCACGAGCTTGTCGTCCGAGGAAGAGACAGTCTCCACGAGCCACAACTGCTGGGAACGCCCGCGATGTAAAGGAGTCGCCGTGGACGTCATCGACCCGTCGCGAACGGCCGTGAAGAAGTCGGTGTTGTTGTTCACCCCGACCACTTGTCCGCGGTCACCGAGCCACACCGAGGCAGCGACGCTGGCCAAGGTCTCGACGACGCTGCAGTGCACTCCGCCGTGCACGATCCCGTAGGGCTGGTGCAGCTTGGGCAGTGCCTCCCAACTGGCGACGACCCTGTCGCGGGAGACCTCGGTCAGCCGCAGACCTAGGTGCTCTGCGAAGTGACCGATCGCGAGAATTGACTCCGCAAGGACCTCGCGGTCTGTCGACATCGCACCGGGACGAGCTTCCCTGTTCTGATCCATGCGCCCACCCTTCCCCTCAACGTCCGCCGGGTCCAGTCGCCCA
>JAOPYB010000223.1 GCA_025964835.1 Nocardioides sp.
ACCACGGCAAGATCGTGGTGGTGAAGTACGGCGGCAACGCCATGACCGACGACGTCCTCAAGCGGGCGTTCGCCGAGGACATCGCCTTCCTGCGCTTCGCCGGGTTCCGGCCCGTCGTCGTGCACGGCGGCGGCCCCCAGATCTCCACGATGCTCGACCGGCTCGGGATCAAGTCCGAGTTCCGCGGCGGCCTGCGCGTGACCACTCCCGAGGCGATGGACGTCGTCCGGATGGTCCTGGTCGGGCAGGTCCAGCGCGAGCTGGTCGGGCTGATCAACGAGCACGGCCCGCTCGCCGTCGGCCTCTCCGGCGAGGACGCCGGCCTGTTCACGGCCGAGCAGACGAACACGATCATCGACGGCGAGGAGGTCGACCTCGGCCTCGTCGGCGAGGTCGCGCACGTGCGGCCCGAGTCCGTGCTCGACCTGATCCAGGCCGGCCGCATCCCGGTCGTCTCGAGCGTCGCCCCCGACGTCAGCGGGCAGGTCCACAACGTCAACGCCGACACCGCGGCCGCCGCGCTCGCGGTGGCGCTCGGGGCCGAGAAGCTGCTGGTGCTGACCGACGTCGAGGGGCTCTTCCGCGACTGGCCGGACAGCGACGACGTGATCTACGAGATCAGTCCCGAGTCGCTGAGCGAGCTGATGCCCACGCTCGCCAGCGGCATGGTCCCCAAGATGGGCGCCTGCCTCAAGGCGGTCCAGGAGGGTGTCCCGCGCGCGACGGTGGTCGACGGCCGCGAGCCGCACGCCGTGCTCCTCGAGCTGTTCACCGACGAGGGCGTCGGCACCCAGGTCCTCCCGGGTGTCACGACCAAGATCAGGAAGGCGCGGAGATGAGCAACCCCGAGACGGGCAACCGGGAGTGGACCGAGCGCTACACCGGCGCCCTGATGAACACGTTCGGCCCGCCCAAGCTCGTGCTCACCCGCGGGCAGGGCGCCCAGGTGTGGGACGAGGACGGCAAGGAGTACCTCGACCTCCTCGGCGGCATCGCCGTGAACTCCCTCGGCCACGCCCACCCCGCACTGCTCGAGGCGGTCACGTCCCAGCTCGGCACGCTCGGGCACATCTCGAACTTCTTCGCCAGCGAGCCGCAGGTGCGCCTCGCCGAGAAGCTGCTGTCGCTCCTGGACGCCGAGGGCCGGGTCTTCTTCACCAACTCCGGCACCGAGGCCAACGAGGCGGCGTTCAAGCTGACCCGCCGCACCGGCCGCACGCACGTCGTGGCCGCCCAGGGCGGCTTCCACGGCCGCACGATGGGCGCCCTCGCGCTCACCTCGAAGGAGGCGTACCGGACGCCGTTCGAGCCGCTGCCCGGTGACGTGACGTTCGTGCCGTACGGCGACACCGACGCCCTGGCCGGAGCCGTGACCGACCGGACCGCCGCGATCCTGCTCGAGCCGATCCAGGGCGAGGCCGGCGTCGAGGTCCCGCCGGACGGCTACCTCGCCTCCGCCCGCGCCATCGCCACCGAGCACGGCGCCCTGCTCTGGCTCGACGAGGTGCAGACGGGCGTCGGGCGCACCGGGCGCTGGTTCGCCCACCAGCCGGCGGCCGAGGAGGTTTCGACACGGGCGGCAGCGCGCCTTCCTCAACCACCGATGTCTCGAACCCCGATCGTCCCCGACATCGTCACCCTGGCCAAGGGCCTGGCCGGTGGCTTCCCGATCGGTGCCTGCATCGGGCTCGGTGCCGCCGCGACGCTCTTCGAGCCGGGCAACCACGGCACGACGTTCGGCGGCAACCCCGTCGCCTGTGCCGCGGCGCTGGCCGTGATCGACACGATCGAGGCCGACGGCCTGCTCGAGCACGTCACGGTCCTCGGCCAGAAGCTCCGCGACGGTCTCGCCGCCGACCCACGGGTCACCGAGGTCCGCGGCGAGGGCCTGCTCATCGGCCTCGACCTGGCCACCGAGTCCTCCGCCGACGTCACCGCCGTGGCCCTGGCGCACGGCTTCATCATCAACAACCCGACCCCCGGGCGCATCCGGCTCGCGCCGCCGCTGGTGCTCACCCAGGACGACGCGGACGCGTTCCTCGCCGCCTGGCCCGGCATCCTCGACGAGGCGATGGGGGAGCAGTCATGAACCACCCCACAGCATCGCTCGCTTCGCTCCCGATTCCGCGGGGACCCCGGAAAGGCACTCGCCACTTCCTGCGCGACGACGATCTCTCTCCGGCCGACCAGGCTCGGGTCCTGGACCTCGCCGCCGACCTCAAGCGGGCGCCGTACGACGCCAAGCCGCTCGCCGGACCGCGCACGGTCGCGATGATCTTCGACAAGCAGACCCTCCGCACCCAGGCGTCGTTCGCGGCCGGCATCGCCGAGCTGGGCGGCCACCCGATGCTCGTCGACGGCGCCCTGGCCGGCATCGGCGTGCGCGAGTCGGTCGACGACGTGGCCCGGGTCCTCGGCCGGCAGGCGAGCGTCATCGTCTGGCGGACCTTCGAGCAGTCGCGGCTCGAGGCGATGGCGGAGCACTCCGGGGTGCCCGTGGTCAACGCCCTCACCGACGAGTTCCACCCCTGCCAGCTGCTGGCCGACCTGTTGACGATCCGGGAGCAGAAGGGCGAGCTCGCCGGGCTCACCGTGGCCTTCCTCGGTGACGGCGCCTGCAACATGGGCAACTCCTGGCTGCTGGCGGGCGCGACCGCGGGGCTGCACGTCCGGATCAGCTCACCCGAGGGCTACGCGCCCGGCGCCGCCATGGTGGACGCCGCGGCCGCGATCGCGGCCGGCACCGGGGGCTCGGCGGTCCTCGAGGCCGACCCGCACGCTGCCGTCGCCGGCGCCGACGTGGTCGTGACAGACACCTGGATCTCGATGGGCAAGGAGGACGAGGCCGCCCCGCGCGCCCAGGTCTTCGGGCCCTACTCCGTGAGCGCCGCGCTGTTCGCCGAGGCGAAGCCCGACGCGATCGCGATGCACTGCCTGCCCGCCTACCGCGGCAAGGAGATCGACGCCGAGGTCATCGACGGACCGCGGAGCGTGGTCTGGGACGAGGCCGAGAACCGTCGGCACGCCCAGAAGGCTGTGCTCACCTGGCTGCTCGAGGAGGAGGACCGAGGATGAGCGACGCCTCCCTGCGGCCGGCGACCAAGAGCGCCCGCCACCAGCGCATCGTCGAGCTCGTCACCCACCACGAGGTGCGGTCCCAGGGCGAGCTCGCCGACCTGCTCGCCGAGGGCGGCGTCCGGGTCACCCAGGCCACGCTCTCGCGCGACCTCGTCGAGCTCGACGCCATCAAGGTGCGCAGCGCCACCGGCGGTCTCGTCTACGCCGTACCGGCCGAGGGCGGCGACCGGCGCCCCGCCGCCCCCGGCGAGAGCGCCGCCGGCTCCCAGCGGCTGGCCCGCCTGTGCTCGGAGCTCCTCGTGAGCGCCGAGGCGAGCGCCAACATGGTCGTCCTGCGCACGCCACCGGGGGGCGCCCAGTACCTCGCGTCGGCGTTCGACAAGGCCGACCTCCCCGACCTGCTCGGCACCATCGCCGGCGACGACACGGTCCTGGTGATCGGCCGCGACCCCACCGGCGGCGCCGAGCTCGCGCGCCGATTCCTGGCGCTGGCGGACTCGCACGTCCCCGCACCGTGACCCACCTTCCCGGTGGTCGAGCTCGTCGAGACCACACCCACATCAGATCTGAGGAACACACGTGAGCAAGGTCCTGACCTCACTGCCCGTCGGCGAGCGCGTCGGCATCGCCTTCTCGGGGGGCCTCGACACGTCCGTGGCCGTCGCCTGGATGCGCGCCAAGGGCGCGATCCCGTGCACGTACACCGCCGACATCGGCCAGTACGACGAGCCCGACATCTCCGGTGTGCCCGAGCGCGCCCAGCAGTACGGCGCCGAGATCGCCCGCGCCGTCGACTGCCGCCGCGAGCTCGTGGAGGAGGGCCTGGCCGCGCTCGCCTGCGGCGCGTTCCACATCCGCTCCGGTGGCCGTGCCTACTTCAACACCACGCCGCTCGGCCGGGCGGTCACCGGCACCATGCTGGTCCGCGCGATGCACGCGGACGGCGTCGACATCTGGGGCGACGGTTCCACCTTCAAGGGCAACGACATCGAGCGGTTCTACCGCTACGGCCTGCTCGCCAACCCGGACCTGCGCATCTACAAGCCGTGGCTGGACGCGGAGTTCGTCCACGAGCTCGGTGGCCGCAGCGAGATGAGCCAGTGGCTGGTCGAGCGCGGCCTGCCCTATCGCGACAGCCAGGAGAAGGCCTACTCCACGGACGCCAACATCTGGGGCGCCACCCACGAGGCCAAGACGCTCGAGCACCTCGACGTCTCGCTCGAGGTGGTCGAGCCGATCATGGGCGTGAAGTTCTGGGACCCGGCCGTCGAGATCGC
>JAOPYB010000227.1 GCA_025964835.1 Nocardioides sp.
CGGCTCGGCACCCTGCCGCCGACACTCGTGGTCACCGCGGAGCACGACCCGCTGCGCGATGAGGGGGAGCACCTCGCCGTGCTGCTCGCCGAGGCCGGCGTCGAGGTCGTCTCGACCCGCTACCAGGGTCAGGTCCACGGCTTCTGGCGCCACGTCACCGTCTTCCCCGCGGCCGAGGCGCTGCTGGGCCAGGTCGCGGCCTTCCTGGGCCGGCAGAGTCTCCGGGTGCACCCCTGACGCACGCCTCTGCGAGAATCCGGCCATGCGCGTGCACCTCGGCTCCGACCATGCCGGCCTCGACCTCAAGGACCACCTCGTCTCCTGGCTGACCGACCACGGCTACGAGCCCGTCGACCACGGGCCCTTCGTCTACGACGCCGTCGACGACTACCCCGTCTTCTGCCTGCGGGCCGCGGAGGGTGTCGCCGCCGACCAGGCGCAGGGTCTCGACAGCCTGGGCGTCGTCATCGGCGGGTCCGGCAACGGCGAGCAGATCGCCGCCAACAAGGTCATCGGGGTGCGCTCCGCGCTCGCCTGGTCGGAGGAGACCGCCGTCCTCGCCCGCGAGCACAACGACGCCAACGTCGTCTCCGTCGGCGGCCGGCTGCACTCCCTGGAGGACATGACGCGATTCGTCGAGATCTTCCTCGCCACGCCGTTCAGCGGCGAGGAGCGGCACTCCCGCCGGATCGCCCAGCTGTCGTCGTACGAGACCACGCGCGTGCTCCCACCCCTGCCGGACTCCGCGCAGAGCGGGCCGGCGGGTGCCTGAGGGCCACACCCTCCACCGTCTCGCCGCCGAGCTCACCGCCGCTTTCGCGGGCCGGACGGTGCGGGTGGGCAGCCCGCAGGGCCGCTTCGCCGACTCGGCTGCGCTGGTGGACGGGACCGTCCTGGAGGGGGCGGAGGCGTGGGGCAAGCATCTCTTCGTCGGCTTCTCCGGCGACCGGTTCGTCCACATCCACCTGGGCCTCTACGGCAAGCTCGACGTGCACACGGGCGTCGACGAGGTGCCCGGGGCCGTGGGCCAGGTCCGGCTGCGGATCGTCGGCCCCGGGGGGTACGCCGACCTGCGCGGCGCCACCACCTGCGAGCTCGTCACCCGCGAGGGCCGCGACGCCGTGGTCGCCCGGTCGGGACCGGACCCGATCCGGCCCGACGCCGACCCGCTGCGCGCCTGGGAGCGGATCCGGCGCAGCCGGGCGCCGATCGGCGGGCTGCTGATGGACCAGACGGTGCTGGCCGGGGTCGGCAACGTCTACCGCGCCGAGCTGCTCTTCCGGCACCGGATGCACCCCCTGCGCCCGGGCAACACCCTGCGGGTCGGCCAGTTCTCGGCCATGTGGGAGGACCTCGTCAAGCTGATGGCCGAGGGCGTCGGCACCGGCCGGATCGACACCGTGCGCCCCGAGCACACCCCCGAGGCGATGGGCCGGGCGCCGCGCGTCGACGACCACGGGGGAGAGGTCTACGTCTACCGCCGCACCGGGCAGCCGTGCCACGTCTGCGGCACCGGCGTCCGCACCGAGGTGCTCCTCGGCAGAAACCTCTTCTGGTGTCCGCAATGCCAGCGCAGGTTCCGTTCCCGAGCCCTAGAGTGAAGAGACCACGAGATCAAGGACCGACGACCATGACCGCTCTTCGCGAGCCGGCCCGGCCAGCCGGGTCCACCGGCGTCCGTCGCCGCTGGCGGGGGATGCTGCGGCGCGGTGCGCCCCCGGAGAACCGGATGCTGGCGACCCTGGTCCTCTCGGCCGCCGTCATCACCGGCACGATCATGGGTTGGCCGGACATCATCCCGATCACCGCGCTGACGGTCCCGCTCCTGCTGGGCAGCCTCCTCCTCGGCCCGCGCCAGCTGCCCTGGTTCGTGGTGCTGATCCTCGTGATGCTGATGCTCGGGCTGACTCGCCAGGAGGAGATCACGGTGCGCACGGTCATGGCCGTGGCCATCCTCTTCCTGCTCTGCTTCATCATCCTGCTCACGTCGTTCCGGCGGTCCCGTCTCGGCGTCGCCGGCGTGCTCGGGGAGTCGATGCTCGTCGACCTGCGCGACCGGATCCTCGGGCAGGGGGTGATCCCGCAGCTTCCCCCCCAGTGGTACGCCGAGTCCGCGCTGCGCTCGGCCGGCGGTACGCCGTTCGCCGGCGACTTCATCGTCACCAGCGGGTCGGTCGCAAGCTCGCGCCTCGAGGTCGCGGTCGTCGACGTCTCCGGCAAGGGCGAGCAGGCCGGCACCCGCGCCCTCCAGCTCTCCGGCGCGTTCGGCGGCCTGCTGACCGCGCTGCCCGCGGCCGACTTCCTGGATGCCTCCAACCACTACCTGCTCCGGCAGGACTGGGAGGAGGGGTTCGCCACCGCCGTCCACCTCTCCCTCGACCTGGTCACGGGCGAGTTCGAGATCCGCACCGCCGGCCACCCGCCGGCGGTCCAGCTGGCCGCCGGCTCCGGCCGGTGGACGATCCTCGAGACCGAGGGGCCGATCCTCGGTCTCATCCCGGACGCGTCGTTCCCGTGTGTCAGCGGGGTGCTGCGCTCGGGCGACGCGCTGCTGCTCTACACCGACGGGATGGTGGAGACGCCCACCCGCGACATCGGGCTCGGCATCGACCGGATGCTGGGGCAGGCGGAGCGGTTGCTCCGTGGGGACTTCGACGGCGGGGCGGCCCGCCTGGTCGACGCGCTGGGCTCCCGCAACGACGACCGGGCCCTCCTGGTGGTCCACCGGCGCTGACCGCGGCCGTCCGGCGGGGCGCCTCGTTTGGGGGTGAGCGCTCGCGGTGTGGCACGATGACACCCGCATTTTGATGCGCGCGGATGTAGCTCAATGGTAGAGCTCCAGTCTTCCAAACTGATTACGCGGGTTCGATTCCCGTCATCCGCTCCAAGCAGGGTCCGGCACCCGTCGGGCCCCACTTGGCGGGGCGTAGCGTAGTGGCTAGCGCGCCTGCTTTGGGAGCAGGAGATCGCAGGTTCGAGTCCTGTCGCCCCGACGTCATCACCGGACCAGAAGACCAGACAGAGGAGACCACCTGTGAAGAGCGCCGTCGAGACCTTGAGCCCGACCAGGGCCAAGCTGACCGTCGAGGTGCCCTTCGAGGAGCTCAAGCCGAGCCTCGACGCCGCCTACAAGAAGA
>JAOPYB010000242.1 GCA_025964835.1 Nocardioides sp.
CGATCGAGAGCTTCTCGGTGCGGATGACCGACACGTCGGCGTGCGAGCCGGCGAGCACCGTGCGGCAGGCGTGGCACTCCCCGCAGCCGGCCTGCTCGCACTCGAGCGCGGCGGCGAAGGCGATCGCGGCGTTGGACCGCCCCGAGCCGGGCGGGCCGGTGAACAGCCACGAGTGGCTCATGCCGCGCCCACCGGCAGCGGTCTGCAGGGCGAGCACCGCGGCGTGCTGGCCGACCAGGCCGTCCCACACGGTCATCGGGTCGGGCTCCCGCGGCGGGCGTGGTGGAGCAGCGGGGCGACCCGGTCGCGCACGGCGGCGGCGATCTCGTCGACCGGCAGCCGGGCGTCGAGGACGAGGTAGTGGTCGGGGTCGGCGGCGGCCATCGCCACGAACGCCTCGCGGACGCGCTGGTGGAACTCCAGCGACTCGCCCTCGATGCGGTCGCGCTCCTCGAAACGGCCCAGCCCGTGGGCCGGCGCCAGGTCGAGCACGACGGTCACGTGGGGGCGCAGGTCGTGGGTGGCCCAGCGGGCGACCCGCTCCACCTCGGCGACGTCGAGCGCGCGGCCGGCACCCTGGTAGGCCAGCGTCGAGTCGACGTAGCGGTCGGTGACGACGACCTCGCCCCGGTCGAGGGCCGGCTGGACGACGGTGTCGACGTGCTCGGCCTTGTCGGCGGCGTAGAGCAGCACCTCGGTGCGGTCCGACAGCTCGCCGGTCGCCGGGTCGAGCACGATCCGGCGCAGCTCGCGGCCCACCGCGGTGTCGCCCGGCTCGAAGGTCAGCAGCACGGAGTAGCCGGCACCCTGGAGCCACTCGCGCAGGAGGCGGGACTGGGTCGACTTGCCGGCCCCCTCGCCGCCCTCGAAGCAGACGAAGACGCCGCTGTCGGCGTACGTCCCCGGCCCGGTGCTCACGCGGTACACCCTAGGACCGGCCACCGACCGCCCGGGCGCCGGTAGCGTGCGCGTCATGACGACGGCCACTGCCTCTCCCACCCTGATCCGCTCGGACAAGATCATCATCGGCGGCGGCCTCGCCCTGGTCGTGCTCGCGGGGCTCGCGCACTACGGGAGCTGGAACGCCGTGCTCGCCTTCGTGCTCTCGGCAGCCGCGGTCTGCATCCTGGCGTCGCTGGTGGGCCGGAGCGTGGAGCAGCTCGGCGACCGGTTCGGCGCCGGGGCGACCGGTGTCCTGCAGTCGGCGCTCGGCAACCTGCCCGAGCTCTTCATCTGCATCTTCGCCCTGAGGGCGGGCCTGGTCGACGTGGTGCGGGCCGCCCTGGTCGGCTCGATCCTCGCCAACCTGCTGCTGGTGCTCGGGCTGGCGTTCCTGGTCGGCGGCCTCAAGCACGGCACCCAGCAGCTCGGCTCCGAGCGGGCGCGGACGATCGTCGTGCTGATGCTGCTGTCCGTCACCGCGATGGCGATCCCGTCCCTCGCGCACTTCGTGCACACCCCCGCCGGGGACCACGAGCAGGCCTTCTCGCTGATCGTGTCGGTGATCCTGCTGGCGCTGTTCGCGCTGTCGCTGCCGTTCTCGCTGCGCCGGCACGCCAGCGAGGGTGCCGGCGCGGGCCACGAGCCGCCGCGCTGGTCGATCGGCATGGCCGTGGGGCTGCTCGCGGTCGCGAGCGCGCTCGCGGCGTTCGTGTCGGACTGGTTCGTCACGGCCCTGCAGCCGGCGATGGACGCCGTCAACATCTCCCAGGCGTTCGCCGGGCTCGTGATCGTCGCGATCGCGGGCAACGCGATCGAGAACGTGGTCGGGGTCCAGCTCGCGGCCCGGGGCGACTCCGAGTTCGCGTTCTCGGTCGTGCTGAACAGCCCGATCCAGATCGCCCTCGTGCTCGCGCCGGTGCTGGTGATCGTCAGCCAGGTCTTCGGCCTGGCCTCCTTCACGCTCGTGCTCAGCCCGATGCTCGTGGTCGCGCTGCTGCTCGCGATCATCCTGGCCGCGTTCATCGCCTTCGACGGTGAGTCGACCTGGCTCGAGGGCGCTTCGCTGATCGCGCTCTACGGCATCATCGCCACCGCGTTCTGGTGGGGCTGATGCCCCACCGCCGGAGGCGGTGGGGCCAGCCATCGGTGGTCGAGCAGCGAGCGTGACCGAGGAACGAGGTCACGACCGAGCGTGTCGAGACCCGGTGAGCTGCGCGGGCCGGCGACCTGGCTCAGCCCTTCTTGGCCGCGGCCTTCTTGGTGGACTTCTTGGCCGCCGTCTTCTTGGTGGTCTTCTTCGCGGCGGACTTCTTCGCGCCCTTCTTGGCCGCCTTCTTGGCCGCCTTCTTGGCCGGGCCCCTGGCGCGACGCTCGGCGAGCAGCTCGGCGGCCCGCTCGAGGGTGAGGTCCTCGATCGAGTCGTCCTTGCGGAGCGTGGCGTTGTACTCGCCGTCGGTGACGTACTCACCGAAGCGGCCCGCCTTCACCACGACCGGCTGCCCGGAGACCGGGTCGTTGCCCAGCTCCTTGAGCGGCGGCGCGGCCGCGGCCCGGCCGCGCTGCTTGGGCTGGGCGTAGATCTTGAGCGCCTCGTCGAGCGTGATCGAGAGGAGCTGGTCCTCCGACGTCAGCGACCGCGAGTCGGTGCCCTTCTTGAGGTAGGGCCCGTAGCGGCCGTTCTGCGCCGTGATCTCCTCGCCCGCGGGGTCGTCGGGGTCGGTGCCGACCACCCGCGGCAGCGAGAGCAGCTTGACCGCGTCGTCGAGCGTCACGGTGTCGAGGGACATCGACTTGAACAGCGAGCCGGTGCGCGGCCGGTCGTTCTTCTTGGCGTCCTCGGGCAGCAGCTCGGTGACGTAGGGGCCGAAGCGCCCGCTCTTCGCCACGACCTGCAGGCCGGTCTCGGGGTGGACGCCGAGCTCGATCTCCTCGCCGGCCGGGTTGGCGAACAGCTCGTTCGCCTTCTCGAGCGTCAGCTCGTCGGGCGGCA
>JAOPYB010000259.1 GCA_025964835.1 Nocardioides sp.
CACGGCGAGCACGGCCAGCCCCGCGGCCGGCACGAGGGTCCGGACGGGCGAGGGCAGCAGGAGCAGCGCGGCCCCGGTCGCCGCAAGCAGCACGACCTGGCCGGCCAGGCGCTCCCAGACGACGGCATGCAGGCCGGTCGCGACGTCGCCGGCCTCGCGGCCGTGACGGAGCCCGCGGTGCACGTCACCGAGCACGCCACCGGGAAGGGTGCTGTTGAGGAACTGTGAGCGGTAGTAGGCCGCGACCGCGCCCGGGAGCGGCGTCTCGGCACCCAGCGCCCCGGCGACCAGCCGCCAGCGCCAGGCGCAGCAGACCGTGGTCACCACGCCGAGGCCGGTCGCGACGACCAGCGACCGGGCGTCGACCAGGCGGACACCCCCGACGAACGGGCCGGTGCCCAGGCGCCAGACCAGCACGACGAGGATCGCGGCACCGCCCAGCCAGCGGGCCCGGCGCCCCCAGGGGCCGCTCATGCCGCCACCTCCGTCAGCACCCGGGAGACCCGACGGGCGGTCTCCGGCCAGCCGGTGAGCGTCGTACGCCGGGCGCGGGCCGCCGCGCGCAGCCGCTGCCGCAGCCCGCCGTCGTCGAGCCAGCGGCGCAGTGCGTCGGCGAGGGCGTCGGGATCGCCGGGCTCCACCAGCAGCCCCGGCCGCTCGCCGTCGCTGCCCCCGAGCGCCTCGGGCACGCCGCCGACCGACGTGGCGATCACGGGAATCCCGCGCGCGAGGGCCTCGGTGACGACCATGCCGTAGGTCTCGCCGCGGGAGGCGAGCACGAGCACGTCGGCGGCGGCGTAGGTCGAGTCCAGCGCCGCGCCGACCCGGGGGCCGGTGAAGCGCAGGCGACCGGCGAGGCCGGCCACCCGCGAGCGGTGCCCGAGGTCGTCGACGAACCGGGGGTCGCGGTCGAGGGTGCCGACGCAGTCGCAGTGCCAGGTCCGCCCGGCGACGGCCGAGAGCGACTCGACCAGCACGTCGTAGCCCTTCGCGGCGGTGACGGCCGCGACGCAGAGCAGCCCTCCCCCGGTCTCCGTGCCCGGCGCCAGGTCGGCGGCGTCCACGCCGGGCTCCGCCACGTGGACGCGCTCCGGGCACAGGGGGTAGCGGTGCAGCAGCCAGTCGCGGGTCCAGGCGCTGGTCGTGACGACCGCGGCCGCCGCGGTCAGGAGGGCCCGCTCCCGCGTGCGGGCGCCGTCCGCCTCCCCGTGCAGGGGACGGCCGCCGAGGGGCATGTGCACGAGGACCACCAGCCGGAGCCGGCCGGCCTCGGGCACGAGGACGCCGGGGGCGGCCGAGGCGACCAGGCCGTCCAGCAGGACGACCGAGCCGTCGGGGATCGCCGCCACCTCGCTCGCGAGCGCGCCGCACGCCGCCGCGTCGGGGTGCGGCCACGCGCCGCGCACCGCATGCTGCTCGACGGTCCAGCCGGCCGCGGTCAGCTCGTCGCACACCCGCCGGTCGTAGGTGTTGCCGCCGCTCGGCCGGTCCGGGTCGTCGATGCCGTCCGGGACGACGACGTGCACGGTGTTCATCGGCGGCTCACAGCGTCCGCTCGTAGCTCGCCCACGCGATGTGGGACTCGTGCAGCGTCACGGTGAGGGCGGAGATCCCGCGCGCACCCTCGCCCAGGGCGCCAACCTGCACCCGCTCGGCCAGGCGGTCCGCGACCACCCTGGCCAGCGCCTCGGTGGAGGTGTTCATCCCGGCCAGCGCGGGCTCGTCGTCGAGGTTGCGGTAGGTCAGCTCGCCGAGGACGGCGCGCAGCTCCTCGGACGCGCGGCCGATGTCGACCACGATCCCGTCCGCGTCCAGGTCCGCGCGCCGGAAGGTCGCGTCGACGACGTACGTCGCACCGTGCAGTCGCTGGGCCGGCCCGAAGAGCTCGCCACGGAAGCTGTGGGCGACCATCATGTGGTCGCGGACGGTCACGCTGAACATGCGTCCGCCTCGTCTCCGTAGGTGAGCGTGTGGCAGAGCGCCGGCAGCGAGCCGTCGGCGAGCCGGGCCATCACGTCGGGCAGCTCCTCGAAGCGCGAGGTCCCGGTCAGCAGCGCGTCGAACGCGGGGTCCCGCAGCAGGTCCAGGGCGAGCGCCAGCCGGTCCGCCGTCGTGCGCCGGCCGTTCCGGGCCGGGGACACGGTGCCGACCTGGCTGGCCCGGATGGACAGGCGACCGGAGTGGAAGGCTCCCCCCAGGGAGAGCCGGACGTCCGCGTCGCCGTACCAGCTGAGGTCGGTCACGGTGCCCTCCGGCCCGAGCAGGTCCAGCGAGAGCTGGAGTCCCGCGGAGGTCGCGCTGGTGTGCACGACGAGGTCGAGGCCGTCGGGTGCGTCCGGGGGCAGCGCGAAGCCGACCCCGAGCGCGGCGGCGACCTCCGCCCGGGACGGGTCTAGGTCGACCAGGGTGACCCGGACCCCCGGGATCCGGGCCAGCAGCCGGGCCACGCAGCAGCCGACCATCCCGGCGCCGACGACCGCGATGCGGTCGCCGACGAGGGGCGCCGCGTCCCACAGCGCGTTCACGGCCGTCTCGACGGTGCCGGCCAGCACCGCGCGCGCGGCCGGGACCCCCTCGGGCACCACGACCACGGACGCCGAGGGCACGACGTACGCCGTCTGGTGCGGGTGCAGGCAGAAGACCGTGCGGCCGCGCAGCGCCGCCGCACCCTCCTCGACGACCCCCACGCTGAGGTAGCCGTACTTCACCGGCCCGGGGAAGTCGCCCTCCTGGAAGGGTGCCCGCATCGTGGCGTACTGGCTCTCGGGGACGCCGCCGCGGAACACGAGCGTCTCGGTGCCCCGGCTGACGGCGGAGTGCAGGGTGCGGACCAGGACCTCGTCGGCCCCCGCCTCGGGGAGCCGGACCGGGCGGATCTCGCCCACGCCGGGTGCGCGCAGCCAGAACGCGAGCGCCTCAGGCGGCACGGGCCCTCCCTGCTCGGGCCCCGCATTGAACCGGGGCGCCGGTCGTCTCGTTCCATCGTCGTACCCCTACAACACGGAGGCGCGGTGCGGACGGTTCACCTGGGACACCGGCTGGGCCCGGCCGACCGCGTGACGCTCGCGCGCGCCCTCCTCGCGGGCGCCGTGGCGGTGCTGACCGCGGTGTCGTTCTCCCGCCCCGTGGCGACGGCTCTCGTGTCGATCGCCGCCGTGGCCCTGGTCCTGGACGCGGTCGACGGATGGGTCGCCCGCCGGACGGGGACGGCCTCGCCGTTCGGGGCCTCCTTCGACATGGAGACGGACGCGTTCCTGATCCTCGTGCTCAGCGTGTACGTCGCCCGCTCGGCCGGCTGGTGGGTCCTGCTGATCGGTGTCGCCCGCTACGGGCTCCTGGTCGCGACCTGGCTGCTGCCGTGGCTGCGCGAGCCGACTCCCCCGCGCCGGTGGGCGAAGGTCGTGGCGGCGGTCCAGGGTGTCGTGCTGGTCGTCGCGGCCGCGGACGTCCTGCCGCGGCGGGTGACGGGCGCGGCCCTGCTGGTCGCCCTGGTCCTGCTCGCCGAGTCCTTCGGCCACCAGGTGTGGTGCCTGTGGCGGCGCCGGCCGGACGACGCCCGCCGGACCGTCCGGCCGGTGCTCACCGTGCTGGCGGGCGTGGTCGTCTGGGCGGCGCTCGTGG
Source organism: Nocardioides sp. (assembly GCA_025964835.1). Lineage (GTDB taxonomy): Bacteria > Actinomycetota > Actinomycetes > Propionibacteriales > Nocardioidaceae > Nocardioides. Next base: position 3,622 of record JAOPYB010000259.1, read on the forward strand.
CCCCCGACCGGGCGGAGCTCCTGACGGTCGGCGGCTTCGCGCGGATCCCGCTCGAGGGACTGCTGGTGGTCGCCCTCGCCCTGGTCCTGCGGGCCCGGGCCCGCGGGGTCGCGGCGGCCCTCTTCGGGCTGGCACTCGGGCTGCTGACCCTGCTCAAGGCACTGGACATCGGGTTCTTCGCGGTCCTCGACCGGCCGTTCGACCCGGTCTCGGACTGGGTCTACCTCGGCCCCGGTGTGGGCGTGCTGGGCGACTCGGTCGGCACCGCCGGCGCCTATGCGCTCGTCGCCGTCGTCGTGCTCCTCGTCGTCCTCGTCCTCGTCCTGGTGCCGTGGGCGGTGGCCCGGGTGACCGCGGTCGCGGCGGGCCACCGGCGTGGCGCGCTGCGCGCGCTCGGGTCGCTCGGTCTCGTGTGGGTGCTGTGCGCGGTGGCCGGGGTGCAGGTCTCCCCCGTCGCGGGCGTCGCCTCGACGAGCGCGGCCGACTTCGCCGTCGACGAGGTGAGCCGGGTCCGCGCCGGCATCGAGGACCGGCAGGTCTTCGCGCGGGCGATCGCGGACGACCCCCTCCGGGCCACGCCCGACGACCGGCTCCTGGCCGGGCTCCGCGGCAAGGACGTCCTCGTCGTGTTCGTCGAGAGCTACGGCCGGGTCGCGGTGCAGGGCTCGACGTTCTCGCCGGGCGTCGACGCGGTCCTCGACGAGGGGACCCGGAGGCTCCGCGCTGCCGGCTTCTCGGCCCGGAGCGCGTTCCTGACCTCGCCCACGTTCGGCGCGGCGAGCTGGCTGGCGCACTCCACCCTGCAGTCCGGTCTCTGGGTCGACAGCCAGCAGCGCTACGACCAGCTGATCGGCACCGACCGGATGACCCTCGCCGGCGCGTTCGGCCGGGCCGGCTGGCGGACGGTGTTCGACGTGCCCTCGATCACCCGCGACTGGCCGGAGGGCGCGAAGTTCTACGGCTTCGACCAGCTGTACGACGCCCGCAACGTCGGCTACCAGGGGCCGTCGTTCAGCTATGCCACGATGCCCGACCAGTACACCCTGGCGGCCTTCCAGCGCCGCGAGCTCGCACCCGGGCTCCGGACGCCGGTGATGGCCGAGATCGACCTGGTGTCGAGCCACCACCCCTGGGCGCCGCTGCCCCACCTGGTCGGCTGGGCGGACGTCGGCGACGGGTCGGTCTTCGAGGGCATGCCCGAGCAGGGCGACTCCCCCGACGCCGTCTTCCGGGACCCCGACCTGGTCCGGGCGGCCTACGGGCAGTCGATCGAGTACTCGCTGGAGAGCCTGGTCTCGTTCGTGGAGACCAACCCCGATCCCGACCTGGTGCTCGTCGTGCTGGGCGACCACCAGCCGCACACCTACGTGACGGGCGCCTCGCCCGGCCACGACGTGCCCGTCTCCGTCATCGCCCACGACCCGGCCGTGCTCGACCGGATCACGGACTGGGGGTGGCAGGACGGCCTGCACCCGAGCACGACCGCCCCGGTCTGGCCGATGGACTCGTTCCGTGACCGTTTCCTCACGGCGTACGACGGGCCCTGAACAGCGGGACCCCGGCGGGTCCACACTGAACCGTGCGGCCCCTTCGTCCGTGACATGGGTAGGAGGTTCGATGCCGGGGACCCAGTTCGCCCTCATGCAACAGCTGCACGACGAGCACGCCGCCGCGCTCTGGGGCTACTGCCTGCGCCTGACCGGGCAGGACCGGGCACGCGCCGAGGACGTCACGCAGGAGACCCTGCTCCGGGCCTGGCGCCGCATCTCGGTGCTCGACGACTCCCACGGGTCGGTGCGCGCCTGGCTCTTCACGGTCGCGCGCAACATCGTCATCGACGAGTGGCGGACCCCGCGTTCGCGCAGCGAGCTCCCGGTCGCCGAGGTGCCCGAAGGGCCCGCCCCCGACGACCACACCGACCAGCTGCTGCTGTCGTGGGTCGTGGCCGAGGCGCTCACCAAGCTGTCGCCGGACCACCGCGCGGTGCTTCTCCAGTGCTACTACCGTGGGCTGCCGGTGGCGGAGGCCGCGCGCCGGCTGGGCATCCCGGAGGGCACCGTGAAGTCGCGGACCCACTACGCGCTCCGGGCGCTGCGGCTCGAGCTCGAGGAGATGGGGGTGGGGGCATGAGCTGCGAGTTCGCGCACCACGACGGCTCCTACGTCCTGGGTGCCCTGTCACCGACCGAGCGCCAGGAGTTCGAGGGGCACCTGGCCGACTGCGTCGGCTGTGCCCGGTCCGTGCGCGAGCTGGCCGGACTCCCCGGCCTCCTCGGACGGGTCGGGGCCGACGTGCTGGTCTCCCCGGCCGCGCCCGAGCCGGTCCCGGACACGCTGCTGCCCGCGCTCGTGCGTGAGGTACGCCGGTCCCGGCGGCGCCGCGCGTGGACGACCGCAGGTCTCGCGGCCGCATCCGTGGCCGCCATCGCGGCTGTCTCGGTCGCGGCGGCCGGCGCCCTCACCGACGACGACGGCGGCCCGGTCGCCGACCCCGCCCCGTCCGTGCCGACCTCGTCGGCGCCCACGACGGCCCCGACTGTCCGGCCGGGTCAGCCGGTCTCCCCGTCGATCATGGTCCCGGTCGGCAACGCGCCGGTCCGCGCCACCGTGTCCTTCTCGCGCGTCGACTGGGGCACCCGCCTCGACCTGGTCTGCACCTATGCGCCGCTGGGCGGCGAGTACGGCACGCCGCAGCCCACGACGTACGCCCTGGTGGTCCGCACCCGGGACGGCAGGCTCGAGCAGGTCGCGACCTGGCGGGCGCTCCCCGGACGCACGATGCGCCTGTCCGGGGCGACGTCGCTGACCCGCCGGGAGATCGCCTCAGTGCAGGTTCGGACGGCGGACGGCCATCCGGTGCTGCAGCTCCGAGCGTGAGAACAGCGGGTCCCGCATGAGACCGAGGCCGCTCGCCACGATCGCGACGGCCTCGGCGATCGCGGCGGCCCACACGTAGGCGCCCGTCCACGACTCGTGGGCGCCGAAGAGGCCGACCGTCGAGGCGATCACGAAGGCGCCGAGCGTGGTGAAGCCGAACCCGAAGGCGAGGAACAGCGGCACCCAGTGCCGCCAGACCAGCAGCAGGGCGGCGATGACGACCCCGCCGATCGCGTTGAGCATGAACGCCGGGCCGACCACGTGGTCGTCGCTGAACCCGTCGAACCAGAGCCGCAGATGGACCGCGGCCGAGACCAGGACCGCTGCCGCGGCGATGACGCGCACCAACATCTGCGTTCTCCGTTCGTCCGTGGGCTGCCTCGGACCGGCCGAGGGCCTCACCGTGACTACGAGCCGGACGCCGGCACGGTTCACTCGTTTTGCTTGACGTCAAGCAAGGTCGGACAGCAGGGTCGTCACCGAGCGCGGACCCTCGCGGGCAACGTGAACGTGGAGCCGGCACCCGTCGCGATCGTCAGCACGTCGGCGACCTTCGCGTTGTACGACGTCTGGTCGGTGGTGCAGAGCACCAGCCGGACCCGGTGCCCCGTGCCGAACCGGTGGGCGAAGCCGGCCAGCCGGATGCGCACCGGCTTGCCGACGGCCGCGGCCGGCACCCGCACCGGCGCGATCAAGCGATGGATCAGCGTCGCTCCCCCGGACCTGTCGACGTCGTAGACCTTGGCGTAGAACACCATGTCCTGGCCGTTGGTGTTGGTGATCCGCAGGCGCGCGGACGGGATGCCGACGGCGGAGACCGCCCGGCGGAACCGCGCCGACGTGAAGGCCGCGAACTGTCCCTCGACCTCCTCGGGCGGCACGTCCGCGGAGCTCGGCGAGGAGTCCGGGCCACTGAAGTTGGAGGTCTCCGAGTAGGCCGCGGGGTCGCCGCCGGTCGGGTTCGTGATGAGCGCCGAGCCGGCCGTGACCTTGGCGCCCGGCCTCTTCAGGGCGCTGCTGCCGGAGAGCGTGAACGTGGTGGCGTGCCGGCGCAGCGGGAACCGCCCGGCGGCGCCGTACTGCTCGTCGTCGGGGCCGTGACCGGCGTACTTCACCCAGTCGCGGTAGTAGGTGAAGGCCGGACCGCGCCCGCGGTGGGCGCCGCGCAGCCAGTGGTCCATCCAGCCCAGCGAGCGCAGGCTCAGGTAGCAGCGGTCCATCCGCGTCACGCTGCGCGGGGTGCCGTCGTAGGCCTCGCACTCCCCCGGCTGCGAGCTGTAGCCACCGTGGCCGCCGGAGTTCCAGATCATGCCGACCGGCACGTGCCGCCGCTTCAGGGAGAGATACGTCGCGCTCGCGTCGTTGAGGTTGAACAACGTGTCGCTCTGGCCCTGCACGAGCAGGACCGGGACGTCGATCTTCCTCAGGTACGTCGAGGCCGACGCGTGCGCGATGAGCGCCCGCCCCGGCGCGTCGGAGTCGCCGGTCGACGTGAGCAGCTCGTAGGTGCGGCAGAGCGCGAGGTAGTAGCCCGGGCAGCTGCCCGCGCCCGCGATCTCGACCGGGTCACCAGAAGCGGTCTTGGCGCCCGGGCAGTCGCCGCCGTCCATGGCCGGCTGGGTGTTGCCGAGCGCGTAGAAGAGCGAGGTCCACTCCTGCTTGAAGACGCCCTGGGTGTTGAGCCCGTGGGTGAGCCCGGTCGGATCACCCGGGACCACGCGGTTGTTGGGGTCGAGGGAGTAGATCAGGTTGTTCCAGGTGCGACCGACGACGCTGGTGCGGATCCGTCGGTCCGCGGCGGCCAGGGGCAGCTGGATGCCGCCGCCGTACGAGCCGCCGATGGTGCCGACCACCGCACCCCTGCCGTCGTGCAGCACGTCGTGGCGCGGCTCGAGCACCTTGTCGATCAGCTGCGAGGCGCTCTTCACGTCGTAGTCGGCCGACTGCAGGGTCACGCACCCACCGCTGTTCCCGAAGCCCGAGGACGTGTAGGTGAGCACGACGTAGCCGTGCGCGGCGAAGAAGCGGGCGGTGCTGACCACCTCCGGGGAGTCCTTGGTGAGCCCGAAGCCGTGGGTCATCAGGATGGCCGGCTGGGGATGGCGCCGGTCCGCGTTGCCGGGGACGTAGAGCGTCGTGTCGAGGTCGAGCTCGATGTCGTCGTTCGGGCCGGTGGTGACGGGCACGAGCCGCTCGACGGTCTGCCACGTGTGCTTGCCATGGGCGTTCTGAACGTGGT
>JAOPYB010000272.1 GCA_025964835.1 Nocardioides sp.
GTCGACGGCAACTGGTCGACGGTCGGCACCGCCAACGTCGACCGGCTCAGCCTCCAGGGCAACTACGAGATCAACGTCGAGGTCATCGACGAGGCGCTCGCGAAGACGCTCGAGGAGATCTACGAGAACGACGAGTCGAACTGCCTCGAGCTCACCATCGCCGAGTGGGAGGCCCGCGACCTGCACCGCAAGTTCACGGAGTTCGTGCTGGCTCCCCTGCGGCCGCTGCTCTGAGTCGTCCAGCCAGCTGGTCGGGCTAGGGCGCCTGCGGGATGTTAATCACGGAGCTCAGCTGGAGCGCCCTGGCCCTGTCGCCCTTGACCTTGAGCTGTCCCTTGAGCACCCCGGTGACCGGGCTGAGGTGGCCGGTGGCGAGGCGCAGGTAGTCGTAGCCCTCGCAGGTCACGGTCGCGTCGCGCTCCGTCGCGTCGTCGCCCTCGCCGCCGGCGGTGACCGTCGCGGTGCCGTGGTCCACGCGCACGACGTAGCGCTCGATGTCTCCGGACGGGTTGCCCAGCAGCCGGAAGCCGATCGCCAGCCGGAGCCCGGCGGCCTTGCGTTCATCAAGGAACTCGGGCAGCCGCCGGAAGATCTCGCCGAGCACGATCGGCCGGAAGTCGGACGACATGACCTTCTTGAGGTGGTCGGTCCGCGCTCCCCTGAGCGCTGTCGCGACGGCGACCGGGTCGAGCGTCGTGGGGTCCATCGCCACCTCACCGGTGCCGGGGACCCGGAAGATCCCGCCCACGGCGAGCGCCAGCATGGCGTCGCCGTCGATGTCGAGCTTGCCGCTGAGGTACTCGAGCCCGGCGTTGCGCTCGCCGCTGACGAGCCGCACGAAGCGCAGGATGCTGGTGCGGAGCACGACGTCGGCGGGCTCGTCGCCACCGCCCGCCGGCAGCAGCCGCATCGTGCCGTGGTCGAACGACAGCGCACGCCCCTCGAGGAGCTTGCCGCGGCGTTCGAGGTCGAAGCGGACGACACCGTGGAGCTCGGCGAGGCGCTCGGGGATGGCGTACTCGTGCAGCCGCGACAGGATGCCCTCGACCGCGACCGGGCGGATCTCCTCGCGCGCGAGGAGCGCGAGGAGCTCGTCGTCGGAGGTGTGCGTCACCGCCGCCACGAGGTCCTCGGGAGCGACACCGGCAAAGAAGGCAGCCGCTTCGTCGGGGGTGGCGGTGCGGAGCACGCCGAGGTCTGCCTGGGTCATGGCCCGAGAAGTATCACGTGCGGGTGACGCGGGCGGGCAGGTGGGTGCGCGGCGCCAGCCGCGGCCCGTGGCGTGGCCGGTGCAGCGCAGCCACCCTGAGCAGGGTCGGTACTCGGCCACGCTGGGGACGCCACGGCTCGAGGAACTCCTCGAGCTGGGCGTCGTCGAACGGGGTGCCGGTCAGCACCATGCCGACGTCCTTGGCGACGTGGTAGTCGCCGAACGAGACGGCGTCGGCGTCGCCGTGGGACCGCTGGCGGACCTCGGCACTCGTCCAGACCCCCACGCCTGGCAGGCTGCGGAGCCGGCGGTCCGCCTCGTCGGGCGGCAGGGTCGCCGTACGCTCCAGGGCGTCGGCCACCCGGGCCGCCGTCACGATCGCCCGCGAGCGCGCCGGGTCGACGTGCATCCGCAGCCACTCCCACGACGGGATCGTCCGCACCGTGGCCGCGTCGGGCTGGACCCACAGCCGGAGCTCGACCCCCGGCCCCGGTGCCCGCTCGCCGAAGCGGTGGACGAGCATCCGGAAGCCGGCGAAGGCTTCCTGACCGGTGACCTTCTGCTCGATGATCGCCGGCACGAGCGCCTCCATGACCAGGCCGCTGCGCCCGATGCGGTGGTGCCGGTGGCGGCGCCAGGCCTCGACGAGCACGGGGTGCCGAGGGTCGAAGCCGCTGACGTCGTCGTCGGCGCCGAGCAGGCCCGGGACGGACTCGAGCGCCCAGTCGGCGCCCGGGCCCCACGCCTCGGCGCGCACGTCGCCCGTCGCGGGCCGCGCCTCGATCGCCAGGGTCGCGGGACCGGTGGGGGTGCGCAGGCCGCGCCAGTGCCGCCCCGCAGGGTCGATGCGGTACGTCGGGTCCGCGCCGCCGTGCCGCTGCTGGCGCAGCGTGGAGCCGACCGGGCACGGCCAACCGGGCCGCCAGGTGCGCGTGCGTCCGGCCTGCCAGGTCATGGGTCCGACGCTAGCCGACCCCGCCGACGGATGGCGGCGCACCGGTCTGGAACGCGTTCTAGTCTGGTCGCATGACGCTGCAGATCACCGACGCGAACCGGGTCCGCACTCTGACCCTCGACCGGCCGGACGCCCTCAACGCGTTCAACGAGGCGCTGTACGACGCCACCGCCGCCGCGCTGCTCGCCGCCGCCACCGACCCCGAGGTCGCCGTCGTGCTGCTCACCGGCAACGGGCGCGGCTTCAGCGCCGGCACCGACCTGCTCGAGATGCACGCCCGCGCCACCGACCCGGCCTTCGTCCCCGGCCGGCACGGCTTCCCCGGGCTGGTCGACGCCCTCGTCGCGTTCCCGAAGCCCCTGGTCTGCGCCGTCAACGGGGTCGGGCTCGGCATCGGCACCACGATCCTCGGCTTCGCCGACCTCGCCTTCATGTCGACCAGCGCCCGGCTGAAGTGCCCGTTCACCAGCCTCGGCGTCGCCCCGGAGGCGGCCTCGAGCTACCTGCTCCCGCTGCTCATCGGGCGCCAGAACGCCGCGTGGGTGCTTCAGTCGTCGGAGTGGATCGACGCCGAGCTGGCCCGGGAGATGGGCCTCGTCTGGCGGGTCTGCGAGCCCGACGAGCTGCTCCCGACAGCCCGGGCGCACGCCGAGGTGCTGGCCGCGAAGCCGATCGCCAGCCTGGTCGCGGTGAAACGCACGATGACCGAGCCGCTCCGCGCCGGCATCGACGCGGCCCGCGAGCGCGAGGACGCGGCGTTCGCCGAGCTGATGGGCGGGCCCGCCAACCTCGAGGCGCTCACGGCCTTCGCCGAGGGCCGTCAGCCCGACTTCACCGGTCTCTGAGCGCCTTCGCGATCGTCTCCTCGACGACCGAGTCCAGGCGCGCCGCGCCGGCCAGCCGGCGCTGTCGGTGTCGGGCGCCACAATGTCCCCGTGCTCCTCCTCGACCTCGTGACGACCTCCCGCGCGGTCGCGGCGACCCGCTCGCGCAAGGCCAAGGTCGCCGCGCTGGCGACCCTGCTCGCGTCCGCCGCGCCCGACGAGCTCGAGACGGTCACCGCCTACCTCGGCGGAACCCTCCGCCAGCGCCGGACCGGGCTCGGGTGGCGCGGCGTGCAGGCCCTGCCCGACCCGGCCGGCTCCCCCACGCTCGAGGTGACCGAGGTGCACCAGGCCTTCGAAGCCGTCGCCGCCTTCGCGGGCTCCGGGTCCCAGGCGGCACGCGCGGCCGCGGTCGCCGACCTCTTCGCCCGGGCGACCGACGACGAGCAGGAGTGGCTGCGCGGGCTCGCCACCGGCGCGGTGCGGCAGGGCGCCCTCGACGCCCTCGTCCAGGAGGCGGTCGCCGTCGCCTCAGGGGTTCCGCTGAGCGCCGTACGCCGGGCCGCGATGCTGGCCGGCTCCACCACCCAGGTCGCGGTGGCGGCGATGACCGGGGGCGAGGAGGCCCTCGCCGGCTTCGGGCTCGAGGTGGGTCGGCCGGTGCTGCCGATGCTCGCGTCCAGCGCTCCCGACCTGATCTCAGCGATCGCCAAGGCCGGCGGCGGGGTGGTCGCCGTCGACACCAAGCTCGACGGCATCCGGATCCAGGTGCACCGCGAGGGCGACGAGATCCGGATCGCGACCCGCACCCTCGACGACATCACCGCCCGGCTGCCAGAGGTGGTGGCGATCGCGCGGGCGCTGTCCGCCGACCGATTCGTCCTCGACGGCGAGGCGCTGGCCCTCGACGACGCCGGCCGTCCCCGCCCCTTCCAGGAGACCGCCTCACGCACGGCGCAGGCCCCCGCGGTCGGCCCGGGCGGGGTGGTCGTCACGCCGTACTTCTTCGACGTCCTCCACCTCGACGGCGTCGACCTGCTCGACGCCCCCGGCACCGAGCGCGTGGCCGCCCTCGAGCGGCTGGTGCCCGTCGAGCACCGCGTCCCGCGACTGGTCACCGACGACGCCGGGGCGGCCTCGGACTTCCTCGCCGCGGCAATCCGCTCCGGCCACGAGGGTGTCGTGGTGAAGAACGTCAACGCCCCCTACGACGCCGGCCGCCGCGGCTCGGCCTGGGTCAAGGTCAAGCCCGTCCACACCCTCGACCTCGTCGTGCTCGCCGTGGAGTGGGGCAGCGGCCGTCGCGAGGGCTGGCTCTCCAACATCCACCTCGGCGCCCGCGACCCCGACTCCGGAGACTTCGTCATGCTGGGCAAGACGTTCAAGGGCATGACCGACGAGATCCTCGCCTGGCAGACCGAGCGCTTCACCGACCTGGCCACCTCGCCGGCCGATCGGTCGTCGTACGTCGTCCACGTCCGGCCCGAGCAGGTCGTCGAGATCGCCTTCGACGGGGTCCAGCGCTCCTCCCGCTACCCGGGCGGCGTCGCGCTGCGCTTCGCGCGGGTCGTGCGCTACCGCGACGACAAGTCCGCCGGCGAGGCCGACACCCTCGCCACGGTCAGGGGATTCCTCGCCTGAGCGTCACGCAGCCCGCCTGAGGGTCCCGTCACAGTCGTGGCACACGCGTGCAACTGCGGGTTGCACACCCCTACGATGAGCCCATG
>JAOPYB010000274.1 GCA_025964835.1 Nocardioides sp.
GCACCGACAGTTCCGGCCGGTATCCCTGTGGACAACAGGCTCTGGGGGTAACGACCGGGTAACGGAAATGGGGCGGTATCCACAGGCCGGCAACCGAAGGGAAGCCGGACGTAGGAAGCGGCCGCAAGCAAGCACCTGTACCGACGCGGACCGCGACCACGTAGTGCGGTGAAGCGGGGTCTCGGTAGGGTCGCTGCGCGACCTCCTCAACCACCGGGGCGCGATCTCCTCAACCAGCGTGGTTGCGGTTGTCCGTGCCTCACCGGGTCTCGACACGCCGGTCGCGACTTCGTTCCTCAGCCCGCGGCTCGCTCGACCAACAGCGGATCCGCTGACGCGGCTCCGATCAACCTTGCGCGAGCGTGGCGAGCCGCCAACCGGAAGGGGTCAGCTCCACCAGCCCCCGGGCCTGGAGGCGGGTCAGCGCCGAGCGCACCTCGATGATGCCGAGGCCGGCCGTGCGGGCGACCGAGTCGGCGGCGACGCTCGTCGAGTGCGGGACGGCGTCGAGAACCTGTTGCTCTCGGAGCGTGAGCCGGTCCCTGGGCCGGTCGGGCCCGCGCTTCTCCTCGACGAGGTGCTCACCGATCGCACCCACCATCTCGAGCACCTCCTCCCCCGAGGTCACCAGCGTGGCGGCGCCCGACCGGATCAGCTGGTGCACTCCCTGGGACGGTGCGCTCGTGACCGGGCCGGGGACGCCCAGCAGGGTCCGGTTGAGGCGGCTCGCCCAGTTGGCGGTGTTGAGTGCCCCGCTGCGGATCGCCGCCTCCACGACGACGGTGCCGCGCGTGAGGCCTGCGATCAACCGGTTGCGGGCCAGGAACCTCAGCCGGGTGGGCGAGCACCCCGGCGCCAACTCGGAGACCACCGCCCCTTCGTCGGCGAGGAAGTCGAGCAGCCCCTTGTGGGCGGCCGGGTAGGCCCGGTCGACGCCGCAGGCGAGCACGGCGACCGACGGCCCCCCGGCGGCCAGCGCACCGCGGTGGGCCGCCTGGTCGATCCCGAAGGCGGCACCGGACACGACACAGACCCCTGACCGCCCCACGACGGCGGCCAGGTCGGCGGCCACGTCGGCGCCGTACGTCGTCGCGGAGCGGGACCCGACGATCGCCACCGAGTCGCTCAGCTCGTCGAGACGGAGCGGCCCGCGGACCCAGAGCCCGAGCGGTGGACCGCCGCGCTGCTGGACCGGCCCGGCGGTGAGGAGGTCGTCGACCTGGGTCGGCCACTCCTCGTCGGAGGGGATCAGGAAGCGGATGCCGAGGCGCGCGGCCCGGTCGAGGTCACGGGCCGGGTCCATCCCCTCGAGGCGGGCCGCCATGTCGGTGAGGAGACCGTTGTCGTCCCGCTCGGCGTGCAGGCGCTCGTGCAGCGCGACTGGTCCCAGCTCGGCGACGAGCCCGGCGACCCGCGGGTCGCCGGGCTCCGCGAGGCGGCCGAGCGCGACCCGGGCGAGCCTCTCCTCCATCGCCCCGATCATCCCGTCCGCGCCTCGAGCGTCGACAGCAGCAGCGGCTCGCCGGTGCGCAGCCTCAGCGCGACGTCGGTCTCGTCCTCCCCCGGGCGCGCCACCCCGCGCAGGTCGGCGACCGTCCACGCCAGCCGGTGCACCCGGACTGCGCCACGACGGCTCAGCTTGCCGTCGTAGACCAGGTCATCGACCATCCGCTGTCCGCCCTTGGTGAGCGGCCACTCCGCGGAGAGGACCGGCCCCGGCACATGGCCGTTGAGGCGCCAGGACGTCTCGGCGTACCGGGACTGCTGCCGGTCGCGGGCTGCCGCGACCCGCGCCCGGACCTCGGTCGACGTCTCGCGGACCGCAAACCGGTCCCGCTGGTCGTGCGGACGCAGTGGGACGACGTGGCGCACGATGTCGATCCGGTCGACGATCGGGCCGGTGAACTTGCGTCGGTAGTGGCGACGTTGCGTCTCGGTGCAGGTGCAGTGGTTGTGCGCGGCCGCGGGTGCGTAGTCGCCGCAGGGGCAGGGGTTGCAGGCGAGCACCACCATCCCCCGGGCAGGCAGGGTCACGGACTCCTCCTGGCGCGCGATCACGACGTCGCCGCTCTCCATGGGCTGGCGCAGCGCCTCGATGAGGTCGGCCCGGAACAGCGGGAACTCGTCAAGGAAGAGCACGCCGCAGTGGGCCCGGCTGATCTCGCCGGGGCGGACCTGGCCGGTGCCGCCGCCGATCACGCTGGCCTTGCTCGCGTCGTGGTGTGGCGCCGAGAAAGGTGGCCGGACCAGCATCCCGTCGCCGGGCTCGAGGGCTCCTGCCAGGGAGTGGATGGCGGTGAGCTCGAGCGACTCCATGGGTGTCAGGTCGGGCAGGATCCCGGGAATCCGCTCGGCGATGCTGGTCTTGCCGGAGCCCTTGGGTCCGGAGAGCAGGAGGTGATGGCCACCGGCAGCCGCGACCTCGATCGCGAACCGGGCATCGGTCATGCCGAGCAGGTCGGCGAGGTCGACCTCCTCCATCCGCTCCTGACCGCGCCAGGACAGCAGCCGGCTGCCGGACATCGGCGCCACCGGAGGTGCCTCCGGGACCTCCTCCCCGCGCAGCTCGGCCACGACCTGGCCCAGGGACCGCATCCCGAGGACCGTCATGCCGGGCACCATGGCCGCCTCCCGGGCCTGCGGCTCCGGCACGAAGACGCGGGTGATGCCGCGCTCGGCTGCCGCGAGCACCATCGGCAGCACTCCGGCCACCGAGCGCAGCCCGCCGTCGAGGGTGAGCTCGCCGATGAAGGCGGTCCGGTCCAGGCTTGCCGGCGGCACCAGGCGGGCCGCCGACACGACGGAGACCGCGATGGCGAGATCGAAGTGGGTGCCGCGCTTGAGGAGGTCGGCCGGCGACAGCAGGATCGTGATGCGGCGGGTCGACGGCCAGTCGAGGTGGCTGTTGATGATCGCCATCCGGCAGCGGTCGCGGGCCTCGTTGAGGGAGGCGTCGGGGCGCCCGACGAGCGTGGTGCCGACCTGGCCGGGCGACACGTCGGTCTGCACGTCGATCAGGTGCCCTAGGGCTCCGTGCAGGGAGACCGTGTGGGCGGTCGCGAACGGCATCAGCCGATCCCCCGGACGTGGTCGATCAGGGAGGCCCCGCGCCGCGGCCGGAGGATCGCGACCATGTCGATGCGGATGTCCTGGACGGCGACGCCGCGCTCGGCCAGCCACCGGCAGGCGAGCCGGCGCAGTCGGGCCACCTTGATGTCGGTGACGGCCTCGTGGGGCGTGCCGCACCGGGTGCTGCTGCGGGTCTTGACCTCGCACACCACGAGCACGTCGCCGTCGCGCAGGACGAGGTCGATCTCACCTGCCTCGCAGCGCCAGTTGCGCTCGAGCAGCACCATCCCCTGCCCGACCAGGTGCCGCGCGGCGAGCGACTCGCCGTACGCCCCGAGGGCCTGCCTGATCGCCGCCGCAGCCGTGCCCGTCATGTCGTGAGCTCCATGCCGCCACCCTTCCCGGGACGGCGGACAGCGGCCGGGCCGGCGGGAGCGGCCTGTGGAGCTCACCGCCGGACGCCCGGTTGTGGACGGAACGTGGCCAGGGAGCCGGGGGCTCGGCCGTCAGCAGGTGAGGTCGGTGGCCGGCACGTTCTCGATCCGGGCCTGGGCGACCTGGGTGATCCGGCCGCCGTCGGGCAGCGGGAGGAAGGGCAGGCCGATGTGGAGGGACTGCAGGGACACCGTCACCGTCACCGTGTTGCCGACCGCACGGGTGGTCAGGTAGCCGACCTGGGCCGTCGGCGTCGAGGACCCCACGGCCGGCCCGCCCAGCCGCTCGACGGCCTCGGTGGTCGTGCACGCCTCCTGGGTGCCCACCGCCATCCTCCGGACTGCCTCGCGAGCCGTCGCCGAGGCGGTCTCCAGGGCCCAGTAGTGGTAGCCGTACTGCACGATCCCGAGCATCAGCGGGAGGACGACGAAGCAGAAGACGAGCGCGAACTCCACGACGCTGACGCCGCGCTGCTCGCCCCGGAAGGTACGGCGCCGGCCGGTCACCGGACCACCCTGATCACCCTGGGACCCGTGCCGAGGTAGTCGGTCACCGGGCCCGTGTAGTCCAGGGGCGGCACCGGCAGCGCGCTCGGCTCGATGGTCTGGAAGCGCAGGGCGCGCAGGCCGGTGCCGTCCATGACCACGCCGTGGTCGCTCGACGTGGCGGAGGACGACAGCCACGGGAACAGCATCGACGTGATGACGCCGGGGAACGAGCTGAGCTGCGAGGTGAGCGAGTCGACGGCGCCCATCCCCGTGGGTTGCTGCTGGGTGATGAACAGCGGGCGGAACGTGAGCACCGGGCACTGGGTGCAGGCGGTCGCGCCCACCGCCCGGCTCGCCACCGCCACCCACATGAACCGGGGGGACTCGTAGAGGTCGGAGTCCAGCGCGCTGGACGGCGGGGTCACCGCCGGCACCTCGTCGGTGAGGTACGTCGACAGCCCCCAGAAGAGCGACGAGCCGAGCAGCCCGGCGTGGGCGGTGTAGTCGGTGAGCGTGTCGTTGTTGTACGTCTGACCGGGGAAACCGCTGAGCGTGAACGACCCGTGCGCGCACGACGTCGGGTCCACCGAGCAGTTCAGCCGGCCCTTGAACGCGCCCGACGTGTCGCCGACGAAGCCCTCGGTGAACTCGGTGGCCCGCGCACCGTCCGTCGCCACCGTCACGCAGTTGGCCAGCGGCGAGGTCCGGGTGGCGTCCGTGTCCATCACCGAGCTCGGCGACGACGGCGAGCAGCTGACCAGCCCGCCGTTGAGCACCCCTACGACGTTGGTGGCGTTGACGGTCGCGGGCGGGCTCAGCGTCACCAGAGCCGGGTGCGTGGTGAGGGCGTGGTCGAGTCCCTCCTTGATGTTCTTGCGCAGGGCTCCGGCCGCACCCACGGTGTTGTTGGTGTCGGCCCGGGGGCTGTCCACGAGGTTCCCGCACGCGGTCAGGCTGGTCAGGCCGGCGGGCGGGTTCACCGTGAACGTGCCGTGCGACGCCTTGCTGGTCGTGGTCCAGGAAGCGGAGCCGGTCGGCTTGAACTCTGCCTGGACGAACCAGACACCTGCAGTGTTGGACACCCCCTCGGGCACGGGGATCGCTGCACTCGTGGCGGACCCGAGCACGGCCGAGTAGGCCACCTGCGTTGGCGGGTCGGCCGGCTGGCGCTCCGTGCCGCGATAGAAGTGGACCCTGACCAGTCCGGTGGCGATCGCTCCCACGCCCGCGAAGCTGACGGAGACCGATGCGCTCTGGCCCTGGGTCGTGGAGCCGGGCACCACGCCCGTGAGCGTCGCCGAGGATGTGCCCGCCGGCATGGTTGCCAGCGTCGTGGCCGAGTCGGGCTCGGCCGTCGAGGCCGGGCCGAGCGCCCCGGCCGCGACGTAGTTGAGCGGGACCGTGCCGCTGGCGAGGTCGCCGAAGCCCGGGACCGTCCCGGCAGCGCTCAGGGCGCACTGCAGCGACAGGGCGATCGGCGCCGCGGTGCCCGGCGAGTAGACCCGGGCGGTGCCCGTCTTGGCCTCCGTGGTCCCGTCCGCCCCCGCGATCGCACCGAGCCCGAAGTCCACGCGGGCCGTGGGCGAGACGACCGTGACCTGGGTGGTCGTCGGGAAGCTGACGGCACCCGAGTCCAGCAGCGACTGGGCGTAGGCGCTCAGGGAGTTGTCGGTGGGCGACGACGGGCACGTCGCCGGCATGGCCGGGTTCGCCGAGCGCTGTCCGCGCACCGGGTGGCACACGACCTGGTAAGCGACCCGCTTCGCCACCGTCAGCTGGGAGCTCGCCGCGCTGGAGCCCGACGTGGTGACGGGCAGTGCGTCCGCGGCGTACACGGCCGCGTTGTCCGCCTGCACCTGGAGCAGGCCGCGCACCGCCCACGCGTTCCCGATGTCGACCGTCAGCGCGGCCACCGCGAAGAGCAGCACCGACGCGACAGCGGTGATGACGGCGATCGCACCGCGCTCGTCGTCGTCGCGTCCCCGGCTCACGGGTAGCACCCCGTCCCGCTGCTCGAGCCCGTCGTGACCGTCACGTAGCTGAGCCGCTGGGTGAGGTCGGCCAGGATCGCGTCGCTGCCGGGCACCAGCCCGCCGATCGCACCCTCACCCGGGATGCTCAGGCTGACCGTGACGTCGGCCCCCACGTCGGGGAGGGACGCCACCGTCACCGTGAGGTACGACGCGAGGTCCCCGGCGCCGGTGATGCCCAGCCCGTTGAGCGTCGTGGTGTTGAGGGCGTAGATCGCCTCCGCCGCCGACGACGTGACGCGCGCCGAGATCTCCGAGGCCGTGCAGGTCCCGACCGCCAGCGACTGGCTCAGGCGCGGCGGGTAGAGCGAGACCTGCTGCTCCTTCCAGAAGTGCGAGCCCCAGAGCAGGACCCCGGCGAGCAGCGGGATCAGCACGAACCCGCTCACCAGCGCACCCTCGACCGCCGCCGCGCCCGTCTCGGGGCGTCGGGGCGTGCCACCGCAGGCAGACATCCGACCCCCCACGTGCGCGCTCGCTCGGCGACGGCCCCCACCGTCCTCATGCTGGACGTTAGATCGGGACCCGGGCCGGGACGAGGGCTTGGCGCGATTTCGCGCGCGCGTCCAGCGGGTGGTCTGGACCGGTGGAGTCAGGCCTTCGGCGGGTCGATCTCCGCGGGCTGGAGCTCCTCGACGTTGACGTCCTTGAAGGTCAGCACCTTGACGTTCTTGGCGAAGCGCGCCGGGCGGTACATGTCCCACACCCACGCGTCGCTCATCGAGACCTCGAAGAACACGTCCCCGGCCTCGGTGCGGGCCTTCACGTCCACCTGGTTGCACAGGTAGAAGCGCCGGTCGGTCTCGACGACGTACTTGAAGATCGCCACGACGTCGCGGTACTCGCGATAGAGGGTGAGCTCCATCTCGGTCTCGTACTTCTCGAGATCCTCGGCACTCATCGCAGCTCCTCCACGAGCTCATTCTGCACGTCGGGGTAGGGCTCGAGCCCCGCGGCCCGCCGTACGTTCACGAACCGCATCCGGTGCACCGGCGAGGGCCCGTGCTCCAGCAGCCTGGCTGTGTGCACGTCGGTGATGTAGCCCTTGTGCGTCTTGAAGTCGTACGCCGGCCAGTCGCGGTCGAGCTCGCACATCATCCGGTCCCGCGTCACCTTGGCCAGGACCGACGCCGCGGCGATGCAGGCAGCGACCCGGTCGCCCTTCCAGACCGCCAGCCCGGACACGCCGAGCCCGTCGACGGGGAAGCCGTCGGTGAGGACGTACGACGGCGGCAGGTCCAGGAGCGCCACGGCACGGCGGAGCGCCTCGATGTTGGCGACGTGCATGCCGAGCGCGTCGCACTCCTCGTGGGAGATCACCACGACCGACCAGGCGAGCGCGCGCTTCACGATGTGCGCGTAGCAGCGCTCGCGGGCCTTCTCGCTGAGCAGCTTGGAGTCCGCGAGCCCCGGGATGATGCCGGCCTTCCC
>JAOPYB010000275.1 GCA_025964835.1 Nocardioides sp.
GCACCGACAGTTCCGGCCGGTATCCCTGTGGACAACAGGCTCTGGGGGTAACGACCGGGTAACGGAAATGGGGCGGTATCCACAGGCCGGCAACCGAAGGGAAGCCGGACGTAGGAAGCGGCCGCAACCAAGCACCTGTACCGACGCGGACCGCGACCACGTAGTGCGGTGAAGCGGGGTCTCGGTAGGGTCGCTGCGCGACCTACTCGACCACCGAGAAGCGCGACCTGCTCGACCAACGAGGCTCGGGGGAGAATGTCCGGATGGTCGATGCAGTGAACGTGAGGAAGCAGCCGTGACCGGCGGACGCGACCGCGACCCGGCGGGCCGCCCCCGCCAGGCGCGACCGCGCGACGCCTTGGGGCGGCCCCTGCCGTACGACGCCGAGGGGGTCGAGCCGGTCTCGGAGGAGCCACTGCCGCCGCTGGAGACCCTGGAGGCGGCCCGCGGCCTGGTCCGGGAGGGCCGGCCGTTCTCCGCGCACGAGGTCCTCGAGGCCCGCTGGAAGGCGGGCCCGGACGAGGAGCGCGCCCTGTGGCAGGGGCTCGCGCAGCTCTGCGTCGGTCTCACCCACGCCGCGCGCGGCAACGTCACGGGCGCCGCCCGGCTGGTGGAGCGTGGCGCCGGCCGGCTCGGGGAGTACGACGCGGGCGCGGGCCCGACGTACGGGCTCGACCTGGCCGCGGTCGTCGAGTGGGCGCGGGCGCGGGTGCGCGAGGCCCGCTGAGGCCCCGGCCGCAAGCTCAGGCCTGGTCCGCCTGCCGGGCCCGGTAGGCGGCCACGGCGTTGCGGTTGCCGCAGGTGGTGCTGCAGAAGCGCTTGGAGCGGTTGCGGGAGAGGTCGAGCACGATGCCGTCACAGGTGGTGTCCGAGCAGAGGCCCAGGCGGGAGAGCTCGTCGGCGCGGATGACGTCGATCATCGCCATCGCCGTCTCGACGGCGATCCGGCTGGCGACCGGGGCGTCCTGGGCGACCGCGTGCAGGTGCCAGTCCCAGTGGTCGTGGCGGACCAGCTGGGGGAGCGCATGGGCCTCGCTGAGCATCCCGTTGACCAGCTCGACAGCCCGGTCGCGGTCGCTGGTGAGCAGCTCGCGGAGCGCGGGACGCAGGGCGCGCACCGCGTCGAGCTCCGCCTGGTCACCGTCGCGGCGACCGGTGTACTCGAACCTCTCGTAGAACGCGTCCAGCTCCTCGACGGAGTCCAGCTCGTCCGGATCGTCGTCGGTGTTGACCAGCGTGACGGCCGCGAGCAGGGACACCTCGGTGTCATGAGTGAAGACCACATTGACATATTACCTCAGGTGACAGTAGCGTCATTGACCATGACTGCCGTGACCAATGACGTGACCCAGCCACTGCCCGTGGTGCCCGACGGCTCACGTCTCGTGGGCGGTCTGGTCCTCGCGCTGGTCTCCGCCGCGACCTTCGGCATGTCGGGTGCCCTGGCGCGCGGCCTGCTCGACACCGGCTGGAGCGCGGGCGCCGTCGTGCTCGTGCGGGTCGGCATTGCGGCGCTCGTCGTGCTGCCGTTCGGGCTGCACGCGCTCAAGGGCCAGTGGCGGATGCTGCGCGGCAACGCCGGTCTCGTGGCGGTGTACGGCGTGCTCGCGGTCGCGGGTGCCCAGTTCTGCTACTTCTCCGCGGTCGACCACATGCAGGTCGGTCCTGCGCTGCTGATCGAGTACACCGCCCCCGCCACGGTCGTCGTCTGGCTCTGGGCCAGACACGGCCAGCGGCCCGGGTGGGTGACCGTCGCGGGCGCCGGGCTCGCGGCGCTGGGCCTGGTCCTCGTCCTCGACCTGATCTCGGGCGCCGACCTCAGCCTGGTCGGCGTCCTGTGGGCGCTGGCCGCGATGGTCGGTGCCGCGACGTACTTCGTGATCTCGGCCGACGAGGGCAACGGCATGCCCCCGCTCGTGCTCGCCGCGGCTGGCCTCGTGGTCGGCACGATCGTCCTGGCCCTCCTCGGTGGGGTGGGCCTGCTGGCGATGGACACCTCGGACGCCGACGTCACCTACTCGGGCTGGACCGTCGCGTGGTGGGTGCCGCTCGCGGTGCTCGGCATCGTGACCGCGGCCATCGCCTACACGACCGGCATCGCAGCCAGCCGCCGGCTCGGTTCCCGGCTGGCGTCGTTCGTCGCCCTACTCGAGGTCGTGGCGGGCGTCGGGTTCGCGTGGCTGCTGCTCGACGAGCTGCCGCACACCGCCCAGCTCGTGGGTGGCCTGCTGGTCCTGGCCGGCGTCGTGGCGGTCAAGCTCGGCGAGCGCGACACCGCCCCGGGCGCCCCCTCCTCGTTCCCTCAGGACTGAGCTCGCACCCGAGAAATCCGCGGCTCACCTGCAACAACTCCGCCCCTCGGCGCGTGAGTCGTGCATGGATGTGGGGGTGACGGACTCTCCGGCGGGCCGACCGACAGCGGAACGCGCCGATGCGCGCGAGCTCTCGTTCGACGCCTGGGTGGAGGCCCGGGTCGCGGCGCTGCTGCGCTTCGCCTACCTCGTGACCGGGTCGCAGCACGCCGCGGAGGACGCCGTGCAGACGGCGCTGACCCGGGCGTGCGAGCGCTGGTCGCGGGTGCGGCGTACGGCGGATCCCGACGTCTACGTGCGGCGGATGGTCGTGAACGCCCACGTCTCCGGCTGGCGCCGGGCCGGGCGCCGCGAGCTCAGCGTCGCCGAGGTGCGCGACACGGCGACGCCCGCGGACACGACCGAGGGGTTCGTGAATGCGGACGCGGTCTGGCGGGTCTGCACCGGGCTGCCCCGCCAGCAACGGGCAGCCGTGGTGCTGCGCTTCTACGAGGACCTCGACGACGTCGAGATCGCCACGATCCTCGGCTGCTCGCGGGTCACCGTCCGCTCCCACGTCCACCGCGCGCTCACCGCGCTGCGGGCCGAGCTCGAACGACAGGAGCACGCCGATGACTGACGACCACGAGCTGGAGCGGGTGCTCCGCGCCGGACTCGAACGACGGGTGCAGGACGCTGACACCGACGTCCCCGTCGCGGAGCGGGCCCGGGCGGCCGTCCGCCGGCGGCGCCACGGCCGGGTCGTGGCCGGAGCCGCCGCCCTGGCCGTGGCCGCCGTCGCCGTCACCGGAGTGGTCGTCGACCGGTCGCGCGACCCCGGCGGCAAGGAGGGCGGCTCCCTCGTCACCGACGGGGCCGCCGACGGCCCGGCGCCGACGCGGTGGCGCACCGAGTACTGGCACGACCTCCGGGTCGACGTCCCCGCCGACTGGGGCTGGGGGACGGCCCCCGCCGCGATCACCAAGAGCGGCGATGGCGATCTCTACCTGTGTGGCGGACCCGGCGCGGGCGTGACCGCGGACGGCACGAAGCTCGTTCACGCCGATGCGTCGCTCCCGTACGTCGGCCGCCCGATCATGACGTCCGACCTGTGCAGCGGCGGTGACCCGCTCCTGCACCCGGAGGCGCCGTACGTCTGGCTGGGGGTGGACCTGGAGGCCGGGACCGTCGAGCTGGCGGACGGCTACGTGCAGGAGACGCGCGTGCTCGACGGCAGCACGGTCACGGTCGGCGCGCGCGATGCGGACCTGCGTGAGCGCATCCTCGAGTCGGCGACCGGTGGGGATATCTGCCTGGCGGAGCTCGAGGATCGGCCGAGAGTCGCGTCGGTGCTGACCGAGGGCATGGGCGACGTCAGCGCGATGACCGTGTGCGCCTACCGCCGCGAGAGCAGCGGCTACCACCTCGTGTACGCCGCCGAGCTCGGCGCGGAGGCGGGCACCGCCTTCCACGACGCCGTGTACGGCGGGACGGACGAGGAGCTGGACGCCACCGCGGAGTGCGCGTCGAGCCCGCCCGCGGGGGAGTACGTCGTGCTGACCCTCACCGGTGACGATCCGATGGGCGACCAGTCGGTCATCCAGGACTATGTCGCCGACCTGGGTTGCGCGGGCATCGAGAACGCCCCCGGTCACTTCACGACGATGCGGGTCGCCGACGTGGCCCCGTGGGCGACGGGCGGCATCCCGGTGGTGCTCGTCGGACCCAGCGGACTGTCGCGGCCGTGGGTCTCCGACTACTTCATCGGCGGACTGGGCTAGGACACGCCTAGCGGGCGTCCTGGCGGCGGATGAAGACCTCCTTGCTGAGCAGCAGGATCGCGGCGGCGGTGGGGATCGCGAGGAGCGCGCCCACGACGCCGAGCAGGCCGGCGCCGACGAGCGCGGCGATCACGATCACCGCGCCCGGGATGTCCACCGAGCGGGACATCACGCGCGGGTAGATCACGTAGTTCTCGAGCTGCTGGTAGACGACATAGAAGATGATGCAGGCGACGCCGATCTTGGGGTCGGTCGCGAACGCGATCGCGGTGACCAGCACGGCGCCGATGGTGGCGCCGATCATCGGGATCACGTCGAGCAGCGCGACGACGAAGGCAAGCGCGACGGCGTACTCGCCCAGGCCGACGACGAACAGGAAGACCAGCGACGAGAGCCCGGCCGCGACCGCCACGACGAACGCACCGGAGACGTAGGACCCGACATTGGCGAGGATCTGGTCGCCGAGGTGCGTGACCCGCGGGCGACGGCTCGCCGGTGCCAGGCGGTAGAGCGCGTCCTTGGTCTTGGGCAGCGACGAGAGGAAGTAGAGCGTCAGCACCGTGATGATGAAGGCGTTGAACAGTGCCGACAGCACGGCGATGCCGATGCCGAGCGCGCCTCCGAACGCCGCCGAGGCGAAGTCACCCTGGGCGATGTAGTCCTTGGCCTTGGCGATGATGTCGTACTGGTCGTCGAGCTTCTGCACCTGGCTGTTGTGCTCGAGGTCGTCGAGCCAGCCGGGCGCGTTCTTGGCGAGCTGGGTGACCTGCTCGCTGATCACGGGCACGATCGCGACCAGGAACAGCGTGAGCGCGAGCATCACGATCGTGATCACCACGACCACGGACCAGGTCCGGGTCAGTCCGCGCCGCATGAAGAACTCCACCAGTGGGTTGAGGCCCACCGCGAGGAACGCGGCCACGACGATCAGGATCAGGGTCGAGCTGACCATGAGCACCTGTTGGCCCAGCCAGAGCGCGAGCAGCGCCCCGACCGCGCCGAAGAAGCCCAGGTAGAACGGCGAGTGCCGCTGGAACGGCGGACCCGGCTCGACGGGGCCGGCCTGCTCGTCGATCAGGAAGTCCTGCTCGACCTCGAGGGCGTCTTCGGCCTCGTCGGCCGCCACCTCGGCACGCTCGGCCGCAGCCTCCGCGCGCTCGGTCGCCTCGAGCTCGGGCGACTCCGGCGCCGGGTCCCCGCTCAACTCTCGTCGTCCTCGTCGTCGCTGCCGAAGCCGGCCACGACGTCGCGGAGCGACCCGAGCTGCGCGGAGATGGCGTCGCGGCGCTTGGTCATCCGCTCGAGCTCGGCGCGCACGCCGGCGAGCTGGCGCTCGGCCTGGGCGTTGCCGGACGCGGCGATCGAGTCGGCCTGGGTGCGGGCGGAGGCCACGATCTGCTCGGCCTCGCGGCGGGCCCTGGTGATGGCCGCCTCCGCCTCCGCCTGTGCCTGCTGGCGGTGCGTCGTCGCCTGCGTCGTGGCCTCGCGGGCCCGCTGCTCGGCGGCGGTGGCGCGCTCCTCGGTTTCCTCGACGAGGCGCTTGGTCTCCGCGGTGGCGCTGGTGTGGTGGTCGGTGGCCTCCCGGGCGAGGCGCTCCTTCTCCACGGCCAGCGTGCGGCGGGCCTCCTGGACTTCGCGGTCGGCGGCGGCGCGCATCTGCTC
>JAOPYB010000315.1 GCA_025964835.1 Nocardioides sp.
GGCGACCGCCTCGTCGCGGCGGTGGCCGGCGACGAGGTGGAGGAGCGGCTCGGTGACGACGTCCGGGACCGCTGGGAGCAGGAGTACGACCGGATCATCGACGAGTGCCGCCCCTTCGAGCGCGCCCAAGAGCTGTTGGCCACGGTGGGGGAGCGCGGCCTCGAGGTCGTGATCGCGAGCTCCAGCATCCCGCGGCACGCCGAGCGGGCGATGGAGCTGCTCCGCGCCGGCGAGCACGCGGACGCGGCGACGACCAGCGAGGACGCCGAGGAGTCGAAGCCCGACCCGGAGCTGATCGACAAGGCGCTCGAGAAGGTCGAGGGGTCGAAGGCCTTCATGGTGGGCGACGCCGTCTGGGACGTCCTGGCCGCCAACGAGCGCGAGATCCCCACGATCGGACTGCTGACGGGTGGCTACGGCCGCGCGGAGCTGATCGACGCGGGCGCCGTGGCCGTCTACCGCGACCCTGGCGACCTGCTCGACCACCTGGACGAGGCACTGGCGGCCGTCGAGTCCGCGCGCCAGGGCACCACCCCCAAGGCGCACTGACCCGACACCAGGTCGCCCCGGGCCCGTCACCCGGCAGCGCCGCCGCGTTCACCTCCCGCTGATCGGTTGAGTCCGGGTCACCGAGACCCGACTCCTGCTCCGGAAGGAACCACTCCGCAATGCTTTCCGCGCACGTCATGTCACGACTATCCCGACCCGGCCGGCGACTGGCCGTCGGCGCCTTCACCGTCGCCGCCATCGGCGCGTCGACCGGGCTCGCCTTCGCCCACCAGGGGTCGGGGTCCGTCCTGTCCGACCACGGCGGTGCCACCCGCCTCGACGGTGACCAGAGCGCCGCGGTCAAGGCCGCCATCGACAGCGGGCACGCCCGCAACGTCATCCTGCTGATCGGCGACGGCATGGGCGACTCCGAGATCACCGTCGCCCGAAACTACGCCGAGGGTGCGGCCGGCCGCTTCGCCGGCATCGACGCGCTCCCCCTCACCGGCCAGTACACGACGTACTCGCTGGACCGCACGACCGGCCTGCCCGACTACGTGCCCGACTCCGCGGCCACCGGGTCGGCGTGGTCGACCGGCACCAAGACCTACGACAACGCGATCTCGGTCAACCTCGCGGGCGACCCCCAGGCAACGCTGCTCGAGCTGGCGAAGGCCAACGGGCTCAAGACCGGAGACGTGACGACTGCCGAGATCCAGGACGCCACCCCAGCGGTGCAGGTCTCGCACATCTCGCAGCGCTCGTGCTACGGCCCGGTGAAGACGACCAGCACCTGTCCCGAGGCGGCGCTGGAGAACGGCGGCCCGGGCTCGATCACCGAGCAGCTCCTGGACACCCGGCCCGACGTCACGCTCGGAGGCGGCGCGGCGACGTTCGCCGAGACGGCCACCGCGGGCCAGTGGCAGGGCAAGACGCTCTTGCAGCAGGCGACCGAGCGCGGCTACCGGATGGTCGACGACAAGGACGGCCTGCTGGCCGTCACGAAGGCCGACCAGGACCGGCCCCTGCTCGGGCTCTTCTCCGACGGCAACATGCCGGTGCGGTACGCCGGCCCGGCGGCCACGGTCGGCGGCGCGAAGCTCGCGCCCGCCACCTGCACGTCCAACCCCGACCACGCAGTCTCCCTCCCGAGCCTCGCCGACATGACGTCGAAGGCGATCGACCTGCTGGACAACCCGAACGGGTTCTTCCTCCAGGTCGAGGGCGCGAGCATCGACAAGCAGGACCACGCGGCCAACGCCTGCGGCCAGATCGGGGAGACGGTGGACCTCGACGAGGCGGTCCAGGTCGCGCTTTCCTTCGCTCGTGAGCAGGGGAACACGTCGGTGTTCGTGACGGCCGACCACGCCCACAGCAGCCAGATCATCGAGGTCGGCAGCACCAGCCCCGGCCTGAGCGTCGCCCTGGAGACCGTCGACGGCGCCCCGATGGCCGTCAACTACGGCACCGCGCCGCAGGGCGGCTCGCAGCAGCACACCGGCACCCAGGTCCGCCTCGCCGGCTACGGGCCGCAGGCCGCCAACGTGGTCGGCCTGACCGACCAGACCGACCTGTTCTTCACGATCTCCCGGGCACTCGGGCTCGCAGCCGACCCGGAGCACGCCAGCGACGACGCGACCGTCCGGGTCAGCCCCGGCACGGTCGGGCCGGGCAAGAAGGTCCTGGTCGTGGCGCGCAAGTTCGGGGGCGACCGCTCGGCGACGGTCGTCGTGAAGGGCCCCGGCGCTGACTCGCGGGTCACCCGGG
This sequence comes from Nocardioides sp., assembly GCA_025964835.1. Classification (GTDB taxonomy): domain Bacteria; phylum Actinomycetota; class Actinomycetes; order Propionibacteriales; family Nocardioidaceae; genus Nocardioides. The sequence goes on from JAOPYB010000315.1 coordinate 2,257, forward strand.
AGGTCTCCGGCGGATTCGTGTCACTCCCGGTGAGCCGCTCGAAGCCCGGCACCTACACCGTGACCGTCACCGGCGACCAGTCCGGGGTGGCCAGGACGGACGCGTTCCGCGTCAAGAAGTAGAAGACCCAGCACGCGGGGCGGCATCCTCTCGGGGTGCCGCCCTGCCCGACCTCACCGGGTCTCGATCAGGTGATCGTCATGCCGCCGTCGACGGCGATGGTCTGACCGGTGATGTAGCCGCCCGCGTCGGAGGCCAGGAAGACCACCGCGGCCGCCAGCTCGGCCGGATCGCCCTTGCGGCCGACGGGGATCCTGGCGCCCTGGGCCTCGAGGTAGCCGGGCGGGTACTGGTCGGTCATCTCCGAGGTGAAGAACCCGGGCGCGATGGCGTTGACGCGGATGCCCTTGCGGCCGGTCCACTGCTGCGCCAGGTCGCGGGTCAGGCCGATCAGGCCGGCCTTCGACGCGGCGTACGCCGCCTGCGGGAGGCCCGCGGTCGTGAGGCCGAGGACCGAGCTGATGTTGATGATGCTGGAGCCTGGTTTCATGACCCGGCCGCACGCCTGTGCCATCCAGTAGCAGCCGTTGAGGTTCACGTCGATGACGCCGCGGAACTGCTCGGGCGTCTCGCGGGTGGCGGGGACGGCGGTGCCGATGCCGGCGTTGTTGACGAGGATGTCGA
>JAOPYB010000442.1 GCA_025964835.1 Nocardioides sp.
CGACCTTGTGCACGCCCCGGGCGATGCGGATGTGCATGCAGCCGATCGGCCCGGCGCCGAAGACGACCAGCGTGTCGCCCTCCTCGATGCCCAGGAGCTCCTGGGCGTTGATCGCGCAGGCGAACGGCTCGGCGGCCGAGGCCTCGTCGTACCCCACGTTGTCGGGGATCCGGTTGAGGCCGTCGACCTTGAGGACCTGCTTCGGGACGATCATGTACTCGGCGAAGCCGCCGTCGTACTGGTAGCCGATCGAGGTCTGGTTCTGGCAGACGGCCATCCAGCCCTTGTCGCACTCGTAGCAGTCGCCGCACGGCACCGCGGCGATGACCTGGGCCCGGTCGCCCACCTGCCAGTCGCCGCCGTACGTCGCCTGCACGTCGGCGCCGACCTCGACGACCTCGCCGGCGATCTCGTGCCCGATGGTGCGCGGGGGAGTGAGGTTCTGGTGGCCGTTGTGGAAGATCTTGACGTCGGTCCCGCAGGTGGAGCAGTTGCGCACCCGCAGCTTGACCTCCTCGGGCCCGCACTCGGGCTCCGGGACGTCCTCGAGGCGCACGTCCTCCGGAGCGTAGAAGCGCAGTGCCTTCATGGGTCTTCCTCCTGGATCGGATCGGGGCCGGATCGGGACTGGATCGGGCGTCAGGGTGGCGCCAGCTTAGCATTATTTGTCTTGATTTACCTGTGAACATGTTGCTCAAGACCCTTGACGTGTGGTTTTCGAAGGCGATATACAGGCAATCACAGATTCGCATGACGTACGTCACACTGCCGGACGCACGCCAGCGAGCACGACACCCGGCGCCTCGCCGGGTTCCCGAGGAGGGAAGAGCATGGCAACAGCCCAGACCCAAGCGCCTCGCACGTCGGCACGGGTCCATGTCCAGAAGTTCGGCACGTTCCTGTCCAACATGGTGCTGCCCAACATCGGCGCCTTCATCGCCTGGGGCCTGATCACCGCACTGTTCATCCAGTCGGGCTGGATCACCCTCATCGGCGACAAGCTCTTCGGCTATGCGCCCGGTCTCGGGGCGGGTCAGTACGGCTACGGCTTCGTCTCGGCCCTGGGCGGGTGGGACGCCGACGGCGGCGGCATCGTCGGCCCGATGATCACCTACCTGCTGCCGCTCCTGATCGGCTACACCGGCGGCCGGATGATGTACGACGACAACATCCGCGGCGGCGTCGTGGGTGCCATCGCGACGATGGGCGCCGTGGCCGGCGCCCCGGTGCCGATGTTCCTCGGCGCGATGGTGATGGGCCCGCTCGGCGGCTGGTCGATGAAGAAGATCGACGCCCTCTGGGACGGCAAGATCAAGCCCGGCTTCGAGATGCTCGTCAACAACTTCTCCGCCGGCATCTGGGGGATGATCCTGGCGATCGTCGGCTTCCAGGTGGCCGGACCTTTCGTGGAGAAGTTCAGCGCGGGCGCCGAGAACGTCGTCGACTTCCTGGTCAGCCACAACCTGCTGCCGCTGGCCTCGGTGTTCGTCGAGCCCGCCAAGGTGCTCTTCCTGAACAACGCGATCAACCACGGTGTCTTCACCCCGCTCGGCACGGCCGAGACGGTCGACAAGGGCAAGTCGATCCTGTTCCTGATCGAGGCCAACCCCGGCCCCGGTCTCGGTCTGCTGCTCGCCTTCGCGATCTTCGGCAAGGGCCTGGCGAAGGCCTCGGCACCGGGAGCCGCGCTCATCCAGTTCGTCGGCGGCATCCACGAGATCTACTTCCCCTACGTCCTGATGAAGCCGTTCACACTGATCGCCGTCATCTGCGGCGGCGCCACCGGCGTCGCGACCAACATGGTCTTCGACTCCGGCCTGCGCGCACCAGCGGCCCCGGGCTCGATCATCGCGGTCTGGCTGCAGGCCCCCGCCAGCAGCTTCGTCGGGGTCACGCTCTCGGTGATCCTCTCCGCCACGGTGAGCTTCCTGATCACCTCGGTGATCCTGCGCGCCGACCGCAGCGAGGACGCGGGCGACCTGGCGGCGGCCACCGCACAGATGGAGGCCACCAAGGGCAAGAAGTCCTCGGTCGCCGGTGCGCTGACGGGTGCCGGCAGCACCGGCCCGATCCACTCGATCGTCTTCGCCTGCGACGCCGGCATGGGCTCGTCCGCCATGGGCGCGTCGGTGCTGCGCAGGAAGGTGCAGGCGGCCGGGTTCAGCGACGTCTCGGTCGTCAACAAGGCGATCTCCAACCTCAAGGACGAGTACGACCTCGTCGTCACGCACCAGGACCTCACCACGCGGGCCCAGCAGAGGACGGGCTCGGCCGTCCACGTCTCGGTCGACAACTTCATGGCCAGCCCGAAGTACGACGAGATCGTCGACCTCCTGCGCCGCACCAACGGTGCCGGAGGCGAGGGTGTGGTCGTGGCCGACGAGGACGAGGGTGCCGCCGACATGCTCGCCGAGGACTCCATCGTGCTCAGCGGCCGGGCCACCACCCGGGACGAGGCCATCACCGAGGCCGGCAGGTTGCTGGTCGAGGCGGGCGCGGTCGACGCGTCGTACGTCGACGCCATGCACGAGCGCGAGAAGTCGGTATCCACCCACATGGGCAACGGCCTCGCGATCCCGCACGGCACGAACGAGGCCAAGCCGTCGATCCACCGCTCGGCCATCTCGTTCGTCCGCTACCCCGGCGGGCTCGACTGGAACGGCAAGGAGACGAAGTTCGTGGTCGGTGTCGCCGGCGCGGGCAAGGACCACCTGGCCCTGCTCGGCAAGATCGCCCAGGTCTTCGTCGACAGGGACCGGGTCGCGGAGCTCGAGGCCGCGGAGTCCGCCGCCGAGGTGCGACGCATCCTGGGCGGCGTGGGCGCCAGCGCCTGACCGCCCGAAGGCCCCGCGGGCCCCGTGCCTCACCGGTGCGGGGTCCGTGGTCGTCCCGGTCAGAGCATCCGGACCAGGGCGGCCGCGAGGGCGGCGCCGAAGACGACGACCAGGAAAGGTGCGCGCAGCAGGAGCAGCACGACCGCGACCGCCAGGCCCAGGGCCCGGGCGTCGAGCACCAGGTGGTGGCCGCTGCCGCCGACCTGGACGGCGACCAGCGCGGCCAGCAGGGCGACGGGGATCAGGTCGGCGACCCGCTCGACCAGCGGACGCTCGAGCACGCGCGGCGGCACCGAGAGCCCGGCCAGCTTGAGCAGGTAGCAGCCGGCCGCCGTGACCAGGATCGCCACCCAGGTCATGGGTGGGCCTCCGGGATCTCGGTGGGGTCCGTGCCCCGGGTCAGCGCGGCGGCCAGCAGCGCGACCCCGGCGGCGGCGAGGACCGGCACGCCGGCGGGGGAGACCGGCACCATCCCGAGGGCAACGGCCGCCGCCGCGACCGCGACGACCCGGTTGCGCCCGGTGCGCAGCCGCGGCCAGAGCAGCGCCAGGAAGGCGCCGCCGACCGCGGCGTCCAGGCCGTAGGTGCGCGGGTCGCCCAGCTGGGTCCCGGCGACGGCCCCGGCGAGGGTGGCGAGGTTCCACAGCACGAAGACCGACAGGCCGGTGGTCAGGAACCCGACCCGGGCGGCCGGCACGGAGCCCCGGGTGATCGCCATCGCGGTCGACTCGTCGATGAGGATCTGGGAGGCCAGGGCGCGCCGCCACCCCGTCCACCTCAGAAGGGCGGCGAGGCGCAGCCCGTAGAGCGTGTTGCGGGTGCCGAGCAGCAGCGCGGTGAGGGCGCCGGAGATCGGGGCGCCGCCGGCCGCGATGACGCCGACGAGCGCGAACTGGGAGGCGCCGGTGAAGACGAGCAGGGAGAGGGCGCAGGTCTGCGCCACCGAGAGGCCCGCCGCCACCGAGACCGCACCGAAGGACACGCCGTACGCGCCGGTCGCGACGCCGACCCCGAGGCTGTCCCGCACGATGACGGCACGCTCCGCAGGGCTCAGCTCCGCGCTGGAGGAGTCGTCGGTGGCCGCCACGCGGCGACCCTAACAACGCCGGGTCCGGCCCTCCGGTGGGCCGTCAGCCGCGGCGCTGGACGCGCACGGGATGCGGGTCGTGCGAGAAGTCGTGGACCAGCAGGAACGCGATGATCACGGCCACCGCCGCACCGACGGCAGCACCGACGGTCGCGGCGAGCGGGACGGCGGAGACGTAGGCGACCCAGGCGCCCGCTGCGATGCCCACGAGCAGGACGGCCGCGACGACGAAGGACCGGTAGAGACGGGGAAGTGGACCCAGCATCTCGATGCCACCGTTCTGGCCGGGATCAGCGCCCTCGTCGATCGGGGGTGTGCCGGCAGGTCCATGATCACCCGATCTCCGCTCATTTCAAGTGAACGATCCAATCCGTCAGGAGAACTGGGTGTGCAGGCGCACCTGCTTGACCAGGGTGGCCCCGTCGCCGTCCAGGTCGAGCTCGCGGTGGGCGGTGTCGGCGGCCCAGCCCGCCTCGGTGAGGAACGTGCGCAGGGCGTCGTCGGCGGCCACCGCCCAGGTCACGGCCCGGGTGAACCGGTCGGCACGCATGGTGTCGACGGCCGCCTGCAGCAACCGGGAGCCGTGCCCCTTGCCGCGCTCGCCGGGGTCGAGCGTCAGCTCCATCAGCTCGCCGTCGCTGACCGGGTCGCAGTCGGGGTCGCCCGCGGGTGAGGTGATCGCGAAGCCCACGACGCGGTCCCGCTCGAGCGCGACGAGCACCCGGTTGCGGGCGTCCTTCGGACCGGACAGCGACGCCCGCCAGGCGGCAGCGGCCGCCTCGACGTCCGTGGGCAGCGCCTCGAGCGGCACCAGGTCGGCGTAGACG
>JAOPYB010000354.1 GCA_025964835.1 Nocardioides sp.
CCCGAGTTCGCGACCCTCACGACCGACGATCTCGTCACCGGCGAGGCCGTCGCTCTCGACCTGCCGCCGGCGGGACTCGGCACCCGGATCGCGTCCGGCCTCATCGACGTCGTCGTGACCGCGCTCCTGCTCGTGGGGATCGTGCTGGTCTTCACGATCGCCGCGATCCGCACCGACGAGGCGCTGCTGTGGGTGGCCCTGGTCGGCTCGATGATCTTCGTGTTCCTGGTGTTCCCCACGACCCTCGAGACCCTGACCCGGGGCAAGTCGATCGGCAAGTACGCGCTCGGCCTGCGCACGGTCCGCGACGACGCCGGCCCCATCTCCTTCCAGCACGCGTTCGTGCGCTCGCTGATCGCGATCATCGAGATCTACGCCTTCTCCGGCGGTCCCGCGTTCTTCTCGGCGCTGCTGAGCTCGCGCGGCAAGCGGCTCGGCGACTACGCCGCGGGCACCTATGTCGTCCGCGAACGCGTCCGCCTCCGGCTCGCCCCGCCGGCGCAGATGCCCCGTCACCTCGCCACCTGGGCGGCGGCGGCCGACATGGCGTCGCTGCCCACCGGCCTGGCGCTCGCAGTCCGCCAGTTCCTCGGCCGGCTCCCCCAGATCGACCCGGCGTCCCGGGCCACGGTCGCCGCCCGCCTCGCCCGGCAGGTGAGCGAGTACGTCGCTCCCCCGCCGCCTCCGGGCACCCCGTCCGAGGCGTTCCTGGCCGCCGTGGTCGCCTCCCGCCGCGAGCGCGACTCGGCCCGGTTGGCCCGCGAGGCGGAGCTGCGCCGGCGGCTGACGGCCCGCCGGTGACCGGATGAGCCCCGGGCCGGGCCGCGTGCCCGGCGACCTCCTGGTCCACCTCCGCCGGGCGCGCGACCACGCGGACCGCCACTACGCCGAGCCGCTGGACCTCGCCGCGCTCGCGGCGGTGGCCGGGATCAGCAAGTACCACTTCCAGCGGCAGTTCAAGGCGACGTACGGCCTCAGCCCGGCCGCCCACCTGTCCGAGCGCCGGGTCGAGCGTGCCCAGGACCTGCTGCGCGCCACGAACCTCACCGTGACCGAGGTGTGCCACGCCGTGGGCTTCACGAGCCTCGGCTCGTTCAGCAGCAGGTTCCGGGAGCTGGTGGGCGAGAGCCCCAGCGAATTCCAGCGCAGGTACGCCGCCGGCGCGCCCCACATCCCGGGGTGCTTCGTGTTCATGTGGGGGCTGGCCGAGCGGTCCGCAAGCCAGGAGAAGCCTGCGCCGCCCGCCCCCGCCTAGCGTGGGCCCATGATCACCAACATCAGCATCGTGTCCGTGTTCGTCAAGGACGTTGACGAGTCCAAGGCCTTCTACGTCGACGTGCTGGGCTTCGAGCCCAAGGACGACATCACCCTCGGCGAGGGCTACCGGTGGTGCACGGTCGTGCACCCCTCGCAGCCCGAGCTCCAGGTCAACCTCAACATCCCGGGCCCGCCGCTCTCCCCCGAACTCGTGGGCGCGATGAAGCGCGCCCAGGACGAGGGCGGGCTCAACGGCCTCGGCATGAGCGTCGACGACTGCCAGAGGACCTTCGAGGAGCTGAGCGCCAAGGGCGTCGAGTTCATCCAGCCGCCCGCCCAGCGGCCATACGGCGTCGAGGCACTGTGCCGCGACAACTCCGGCAACTGGATCGTGCTGGTCGAGCACCGGGACTTCACGGCCGCCGACTTCGCCTGAGCCGGCTCAGGAGGTCAGCTGGAGGGTGCCGGTGTCGTCGACGTACGTGGCGAGACAGGTCCCGGTGGCCACCGTGCACTCCCACAGGGTGCGCTCGGTCGACGTGAGGGAGCGGGTGACCACGACGAAGGTGTCGCCCGCGCTCCACTCGACAACTCCGTCGCCGGCCTGGTCGGCGGGGATCCCGGTCACCGGCTGCTCGTCGCCCGAGATCGTGTCCATCACGAACACGGCCGGGTTCATCCCGTTGGCGCGCTCGGTGGCGTCGGCGACCGCGGCGTACGCCGTCCCGTCCGGCGACAGGGCGCCGAACGAGCCGCCCAGGTTGCCGAGCCGGCGCTCGCCGGAGAGGTCGTAGAACTGCACGCCCGACGCGCTCTGCACCATCACCGTCCCTCCTGCGATCTGGGTGCCGGTGACGCCACCGCGTCCCGTCCTGAGGGGATGCGCGACCCCGTCGGTGCGCAGCGTGATCCCGTCCGTGTCGGACTCGACCCAGCTGCCCGCCCCGGACGCGGCGACGCTCGGCCCGCTCCCCCTCAGCTGGGTCCAACCGTCGTGGTGGAGGTCCTTGCCGAGCAGCCGGTCGTGGGCGTCCGTGGCGGTCAGCCGGTCCTCTGACCGGTCCAGCCAGGCCTGGTGCACCTCGCCCTCGAGGAGGCGGACCGGCGCCCCGGGCACACCGGACCCGTCCACCGGGACGGCAACGAGCGCTCCGGTGCCGTCGGCCAGCAGCACCTGACCACGGGCGACGCCGAGGACGTTGCGGGCCGGGACGTCGGTCAGGTGCTGACCGTCGGGGCCGCTGACCACGAGGTGGCCGTCGACCACGAACCCGACCAGGTGCCGCGGCAGCCGGGCCGCGTCCGGAGCCGAGGTCACCTGCGGGGAGTCGGGTTCTCCGGCCAGGTCGACGACGGCCGTGGCGGCCACCACGAACGAGGCCGCCGCCACCGTCGCGACCGCGGTGCGGCCCGCCGTACGGCGTCGACGCGCGGCCCGGACCCGGGCCTGGAAGGCCACGGCGTCGACGGGTGGGACCTCGACGGCCTGACCGACCTCGGTGAGGGTCTCGCGGATCTCGGTGCTGGTCATGACATCTCCTCGACGAGCTGCAGGTCTGGCAGGGCGGCGCGGAGCCGCTTCAGGGCGTGGTGCGTCTGGCTCTTGACGGCGCCGACCGAGCAGCCGAGCTCGCGGGCGGTGGCGGCCTCGGTGAGGTCCTCCAGGTAGCGCAGCACGAGCGTCGCCCGCATCCGGGGCGGCAGCCTGCGGATCTCCGCCCAGAGGACCAGGTGGTCGGCGCGGACGTCGAGACCGCCCGAGTGCCCGGCGTCGGGCAGGTCGTCGGTGGCGACCTCCCGGCCCCGGTGCCGCCACTGACGCGACATCTGGTGGACCATCGCCTGCCGCACGTAGGAGTCGGCAGCCCGCTTGTCGCGGATGCCGGCCCACCGCACACAGGTGCGGGCGAGCGCACCCTGCAGCAGGTCCTCGGCCTCGTGGCGGTCGCCGGTGAGCAGGTAGGCGGTGCGGAAGAGCGGGGTCCAGCGAGCCGCCATGAACTCGCTGAATGTGATCTCCGGGGCTGCCATACGTCGTGTCCTCCGAGGGTGGGTGGCCGTCAGGAGAAGAAGACACCCGGGACCGGCAAATGGTTGAGAGGCCGGCCCATCTCCTACATGGAGTCCGTGACGGGCTCGCCGATGTCGTGCGAGCCCTCGACGCCGCGGCTCGGGATGAGGAGGCAGAGCGCGGCCGCGCCGAGGCAGAGCGCCCCGGCGGTCATCCAGGCCACGAAGTAGTCGCCGAGCGAGGTGCGGACCCAGCCGGCGTAGCTCGCGGCGACGCCCGCGCCGACCATGTGCGCGGCGAAGACCCAGCCGAAGACCACCCCGGCCCGCTCGACGCCGAAGTGCTGGCGGCACAGCGCCACCGTGGGTGGGACGGTCGCCACCCAGTCGAGTCCGTAGAACAGGATGAAGACGAAGAGGCTCGGGTGCACGTGCGGCCCGAGCAGCGCGGGCACGACCAGCAGCGACAGACCGCGGAAGAAGTAGTAGCCGAACAGCAGGTAGCGGCTGTCGACCCGGTCGGTCAGCCAGCCGCTGGCGATGGTGCCGACGATGTCGAAGACCCCGATCAGCGCCAGCAGGTTGGCACTCGTGCCGGCGGCCATGCCGTGGTCGTGGGCGGCCGGGATGAAGTGCGTGCCGATCAGGCCGTTGGTCGACCAGCCGCAGATCCAGAACGTGGCGAACAGGATCCAGAAGGTTCGCGACCGCGCGCTCTCGCGCAGGGTCTCGAGAGCGACGCGGGCGGCCCCGCGGGTCTCGGTCACCGGCGCGGGCACCCAGCCCGGTCCCGCGCCGTACGGCGTGGTGCCGACGTCGGTGGGCTGGTCGCGCAGGATCCACCAGACCAGCGGCACGAGCGCGACGGCGAAGGCGGTCACCAGGCCAGCCGCCCAGCGCCAGCCCGGGCCCTCGGCCAGGTGCGCGATCGCGGGCAGGAAGACCAGCTGCCCGGTGGAGCTGGCGGCCGAGAAGACCCCGATGACGACGCCGCGGTGGCGGACGAACCAGCGGTTGGCGACGATGGCGCCGAAGACCAGGGCCAGGGCGCCGGTGCCGATCCCCACCGCGAAGCCCCACAGCAGCCACAGCTGCCAGGCACTCGTCATGAGCAGGGTCAGGCCGGCGCCGAGCGCGACCAGGCCGAGCGAGGCGGCGACCACCCGGCGTACGCCGAAGCGCCCCATGAGCGCGGCCGCGAACGGCGCCGTGAGGCCATAGATGACCAGGTTGAGGCTGACCGCCCCACTGGTCGTCGCGCGGGACCAGCCGAACTCGTGCTCGAGGGGCTCGAGGAGCGCACCCGTCGAGGACCGGAAGCCGGCGGCCGCGATCAGGGCGCCCATCGTCACCGCGGCGACGAACCAGGCCCGGTGGATCCGCCGCGTGCCGGGCTGCTGCGTCTCGAGGGTGGCGGTCACGGGCGCAAGCCTAGGTTCGGGCCGGGTCCTTGAGCAGGCGGTGGGCCGCCACCTGCCCACGACATCCGGCCATCCCCCTTGCGAGGATGGTGCTCATGATCGACCCGACCCCGATGTGGGACTTCGACGACCCGGCCGCCTCCGAGCAGCGCTTCCGCGCGGAGGCCGAGGCCGGCGACCCCGACGACCGGCTGGTGCTCATGACCCAGGTCGCCAGGGCGCTGGGCCTCCAGGAGAAGTACGACGAGGGGCACGCCGTGCTCGACGAACTCTCCCCCACCGGTGACGAGGTGGCGTCCCGGATCGTGCTCGAACGCGGCCGCCTGTTCCGCTCCGGGGGCCGGCCGGAGGAAGCGCGGGCCCAGTTCGACGCGGCCGCGCAGACCGCCGCCGCCGCCGGGCTCGACGCCCTGCGGGTGGACGCCCTGCACATGGTCGCGCTGGTGGCCGACCCCGCAGACCGGCTCGTCCGGCACGAGGAGGCGCTCGCGGTGGCGCGCGCCTCGTCGGACCAGCGGGCCCGCGACTGGGACGCCTCCCTGCTCAACAACATCGGCATGGCGCACGCCGACGCCGGCGACTTCGTTGCGGCCCTCGCGTCGTTCGAGGAGGCACTGGCCGCGCGCGAGCGGATCGGCGACGTCACCCGGACCCGGCCGGCCCGCTGGATGGTCGCGTGGGCGCTGCGCAACCTGGGCCGCACCGACGAGGCGCTGGCCCGCCAGCAGGAGCTCAAGGCGGAGCTGGACGCCGCCGGGCTCACCGACCCGCACGTCGACGAGGAGCTCGCGCTCCTCGAGGGCGGACCCGTCTAGACGTCCCGGTCGACCCGGCGGTAGGCGAGGTCGGTGATCGCGCGCCCGGCCTCGACTCCCTTGCGCTCGAACTTCGTGACCGGCCGATCGGCCCAGCGCTCGACGACACCGCCCGCCAGCAACGGCTCGGCGTCGAGGACCTCGACCATCTGCTGGGCGTACGCCGACCAGTCGGTCGCCAGCCGCCACACCCCGCCGGGGGCCAGGCGCGACGCGGCCAGGGCCGCGAACTCCGGCGTGACCAGCCGACGCTTGTGGTGCCGCTTCTTGTGCCAGGGGTCGGGGAAGAACGTCCAGAGCTCCGCCACGCCGGCGGGCGCCAGCAGGTGCTCGATCGACCAGACCGCGTCGACGGCGCAGAACCGCACGTTGGTCGCGCCCACGGCACCCAGCCGGCCCATCGCGTCGGCCACCCCGGGACGCCAGACCTCGAACGCGAGGACGTCGTACGCCGGCCGCGTGGCGGCCAGCGCGGCCGTCGCCTCCCCCACGCCCGGCCCGATCTCGACGATGAGTGGGGCCTCGCGCCCGAAGAGCGCGGCGACGGAGAAGTCCGGGGCGTCGACGGCCTCGTCCTCCACGAACCACTCCGCGTGGTGGGCCGCCCACCCGGCCGCCTGCTTCGGGGTGAACCGGCTCCCCCGGCGCGCGTACGTGAGCACCTCGCGGACCCGTCGACCGTCGTCGGTCAGCTTCTCGTGCGGCCGCGGGGTGCGCACGCCCTCAGTCATGCCCCCATCCTTTCCCAGCGACAAGACATGACCCAACTCCGGGCCCGGACGAGCGGACCTCTCACCGGGTTTCGAGACGGTTGCTGGCGCAACCTCCTCAACCAACGGCGTGCCGAAATGCAGGACGACCCCGGACCGAGGTCCGGGGTCGTCCCGATGCGGCTGTCAGCGCGTGAGCGCTGGGATCACTTGGTGATCTTGGTGACGCGGCCGGCATTGGGCCGAGCCGGCCACCCTCACACCTGGGTGATCGCTACTTCGTGATCTTGGTGACGCGGCCTGCATTGGGCCGAGCCGGCCACCCTCACACCTGGGTGATCGCTACTTCGTGATCTTGGTGACGCGGCCTGCACCGACGGTGCGGCCACCCTCACGGATCGCGAAGCGAAGGCCCTCGTCCATGGCGATGGGCTGGATCAGCTCGACGAGCATCTCCGTGTTGTCGCCGGGCATGACCATCTCGGTGCCCTCGGGGAGGGTCACGACGCCGGTCACGTCCGTCGTACGGAAGTAGAACTGCGGGCGGTAGTTGTTGAAGAACGGCGTGTGGCGGCCGCCCTCCTCCTTCGAGAGGATGTAGACCGAGGCCTCGAAGTTGGTGTGCGGGGTCGTGGTGCCCGGCTTGATGACGACCATGCCGCGCTCGATGTCCTCGCGCTTGGTGCCACGAAGCAGCAGCCCGACGTTCTCGCCGGCCTGGCCCTCGTCGAGCAGCTTGCGGAACATCTCGACGCCGGTGACCGTCGACTTCTGCGACTTCTCGCGGATGCCGATGATCTCGACCTCCTCGTTGACCTTGACGATGCC
>JAOPYB010000356.1 GCA_025964835.1 Nocardioides sp.
CGCCGACCAGCGCCTCCTGCTCGTGCACGCCCACCCCGACGACGAGTCGATCGGCAACGGCGCCACGATGGCCAGGTACGTCGCCGAGGGGCGCGGGGTCACGCTGGTGACCTGCACGGCCGGGGAGATGGGGGAGATCCTGGTCCCCGAGCTCGAGCACCTCGCCGCCGACCGTGAGGACGGACTCGGCGCGCACCGCCGGGGCGAGCTGGAGCTCGCGATGAAGGAGCTCGGCGTCACCGACCACCGCTTCCTCGGCGGCTTCGGCGCCTACCGGGACTCGGGCATGAAGTGGCACGAGGACGGCCACGCGGTCGCGGCCGACGAGGTCCACGAGAACGCCTTCTGGCACGCCGACCTCACCGCCGCCGCCGACCGCCTCGTGGAGGTCATCCGCGAGGTCCGGCCCCAGGTGCTGGTGACCTACGACCAGTTCGGCGGCTACGGGCACCCCGACCACATCCAGGCCCACCGCGTCGCGATGTACGCCGCCCAGCTGGCCGCCGTGCCGTCGTACCGGCGCGACCTCGGCGCGCCGTGGGAGATCGCGAAGATCTACTGGACCGCCATGTCCGAGAGCCGGATGCGCGCCAGCCTCCGCGCCCTGCGCGACGCCGGCGACTCGACGACGTTCGAGGGCATGGACCCCGACGGCCCGCTGCCGCACTTCATCACCCCGGACGAGAACCTCGCGGCGGTCGTCGAGGCGTCCGACTACGTCGACCGCAAGATGGCCGCCCTCGCGGCGCACGCCACCCAGATCACGACCGACGGGCCGTTCTTCGCGCTCTCCAACAGCCTCGGCAACGTGGCGTGGGGCAGCGAGTTCTACCGCATCGTCAAGGGGCCACAGGGCGAGCTCAACGAGGACGGGCTCGAGACGGACCTGTTCTCCGGCCTCTGATGAGCCGCCGGTGAGGTTCCTGCTGGCCGCCGTACTGCTCCTGGCGGGAGCGGTGACGGGGCTGGCGACCGTGGCCCTGCACGAGCTGTGGTGGGGGCTGCTGCTCGCCCTGGTGGCGACCGCCGCCACCCTGACCGCGCTGCCGCCGGGCTGGTGGTCCCGCCTCGCGTTCGCGCTCGGCTGGACCGGCCTGGTCGGCTGGGTCGTGAACCCGCGTCCGGAGGGCGACTACGCGATCAGCCAGGACCCACCCGGCTACACGTTGCTGGGCGCCGCCCTGGTGGTGCTGCTGGTCGGCCTCGCGACGCTGCCCCGGCCGGATGGGCGGCCACGGCGCGCGCGTCCCTGACCGCGGTGCACTCCGTCCCTAGGATGACCGCGTGAGCGACTGGGACCCGACGCCACCGCGGGAGAAGGAGGGCGGCCGGGTCGTCCTCCTCATGCTGCTGGGGCTGGCACTGCTCGTCGCGGGCGGCTACACCGCGGCGTACGTCGTCGCCGGCGACAAGGTGCCTCGCGGCACCACGGTCGCCGGAGTCCCGATCGGCGCCCGGACCCAGGCGGCGGCGCAGCGGGCGCTCGAGAGCGGTCTCGCGGGCCGGCTCGACGCCCCGATCCAGGTCACTGTCGACGGCCGCGCGACCACGCTGACCCCCCGGGAGGCCGGGATCGCCGTGGACTATGCCGCGTCGGTCGCCGACGCCGGGGGCGACCAGAGCTGGGACCCGTCCCGCCTGTGGGACTACTACACCGGCGGCGACGACCTCGACGCCGTCGTGAGCGTCGACGAGTCCGCCCTGGCGGCGACCCTCGACCGGCTCGCAGCGGACCGGCCGGCGGTCGACGGCACCGTCACGTTCGAGGGCGACCAGGTCCGCACCACGGCCCCCCGCACCGGCCTCGCCCTGGACGCGGGTGAGGCGCGGGCCGCCCTCGAGGAGGCGTTCGTCTCCGGGGAGTCGGCCGTCGAGCTCACGCGCCGGCCCACGCAGCCGGACATCGACGCCGCCGACGTCCAGCAGGCGCTGACCGACTTCGCCAACCCGGCCCTGTCGGGCCCGGTGACCCTGCTCTTCGGGGAGTCGCGGGTCCGCCTCCAGCCGCAGGACTTCGCGGCCGCGCTCGCGATGCGGCCCGAGGACGGTGCGCTCGTGCCCAACCTCGACGAGCAGGCGCTCACGAGCCTCGTCGACACCGAGGTCAGCGACCATGGCGCGCCCGTCGACGCCACCGTCGCCCTGGTGCACGGCAGACCGAAGGTCGTCCCCGCCAGCCCTGGCGTCGGCTACGACCCGGCGGACGTCAGCGACGCGTTCCTGACGCTGGTCACCCGTCCCGGCGGTGAGCGCGAGGTGAAGGTCAGGGCGACGGTGGCGGAGGCGGCGTTCACGACGAAGGACGCGCGCCGGCTCGGCATCACCGACAAGGTCTCGACGTTCACGACCTACTACCCCTACGCGGACTACCGGAACACCAACATCGGCCGCGCCGCCGAGCTGGTGACCGGCACCGTGCTCAAGCCCGGGGAGACGTTCTCGCTCAACGACACCGTGGGCGAGCGGACCCGCGAGAACGGCTTCACCGAGGGCTTCATCATCAGCGACGGCATCTTCAAGGAGGACCTCGGCGGCGGCGTCTCGCAGCTGGCGACGACGACCTTCAACGCGATGTTCTTCGCCGGCCTCGAGGACGTCGAGCACAAGCCGCACTCGTTCTACATCGACCGCTACCCGGTCGGCCGGGAGGCGACGGTCGCCTGGGGTTCGGTCGACCTGCGCTTCCGCAACGACACGTCGTACGGCGTGCTCGTCGACGCCCACGTCACGCCGAGCACACCGTCGACCTCGGGTGTGGTCACGGTCAGCCTGTGGTCGACGAAGACCTGGGACATCACGACCAGCGCGTCCGAGCGCTACCACCTGACCTCCCCGGCGACCCGCGTGCTGCGGACCCCCGACTGCTACCCCAACACCGGGTACGGCGGCTTCGACATCGACGTGACCCGCCACTTCCGCCAGCACGGCGAGAGCGCCCTCGACCACGACGAGGTCTTCCACACCCACTACACGCCCGCCGACACGGTGATCTGCAAGAAGCCGTAGCCGGGTCGGGTGGTCCTCGTTGGACCCCCGTGAAGACGTGGATCGCCGCCCTCGGCGTCGTGCTGCTCGCCGTGCTCACCCCCGTGCGTGCCGACGCGGACCCGCTCCCGCCGCTGCCGACGTCGCCGTTCGGTGACCCGCCCGGCGCGAACGACTGGGCGTGCACGCCGACCGCGGCGCGGCCGGAGCCGGTGATCCTCGTGCACGGCACGTTCGGCGACCGGAAGAACCTCCTCGAGGACCTCTCGACAGCCCTGGTCGGCGACGGCTACTGCGTCTTCTCCCTCGACTACGGCAACCGTGCCACGGGCCCGATCGAGGACTCCGCGCGCCAGCTCGAGGCGTTCACGGACAAGGTGCTGGCCGCGACCGGTGCCGAGCGGGTCTCGATGGTCGGCCACTCGCAGGGCGGGCTGATGCCCCGCTACTACATCAAGTTCCTCGGCGGCGCGGAGGTCGTCGACGACCTCGTCGGCATCGCGCCGAGCAACCACGGCGCGGGCGGCCAGGGCGGCCAGAGCGGCAGTGGCAGTGGCAGCCGGGGCGCGAGTCCCACGGGCACGTTCTGCGACGCCTGCACCCAGCAGGCAGCGGGGTCGGAGTTCCTCACCCACCTCAACGCGGGCGACGAGACCCCGGGCGGGGTCGGCTACACCCAGATCACCACGAGGTACGACGAGGTCGTCACGCCGTACACCTCGGGCTTCCTCGCGGCCGGCCCGGCGACGACGAACATCACGCTCCAGGACGCGTGCCCCGGCGACTACGCCGAGCACATCCGGATCCCGCAGAGCACCGCCGCGATCTCGTGGACGCTGGACGCCCTCAGCCGACCGGGGCCGGCCGACCCGGCGTTCCGGCCGGACTGCTGACCAACGACGACTCGGCCACGGTCACGGGGTGCCGCACCGACGCGGAGAAGAGGTAGCCGTCGTCGTTGAGCGGTGCCTGCACCGGCTGGCGCCGGCCGCGGCTGTCGGTGGCGCGGGTGACGAGCTCGTGCGGTCCAGTCTGGGACGGGGTCCACGCGTGCTCCCACTCGACCCAGCTGGACGGCTCGTTCGGTCCCGTGAGCGTCGTCTCCTGCCAGGTGGCGCCACCGTCGGTGCTGAGCTCGACCACGCTGACGGTCGCCTCGCCGGACCAGGCCCGGCCGCGCAGCACCGACATCCGGCCGGCCTCGAGGCGGCCGGTGACGTCGATGATGCTCTTGACGGGCATCACGTCGAGCACGGCGTCCTCGTCGGACCAGCCCTCGCCGTGCATGCGGTACCAGGTGGTGTTCCACGGCGAGTCGACGATGCTGGTGGTGACCCGCAGCTCGCCGAGCCACTTGATGCTCGCGATGCCCACCCAGCCGGGGACGACCAGCCGGGCCGGGAACCCGTGGTCGACGGGCAGCGGCTCGCTGTTCATCTCCCAGGCGATCAGCGCGTCGTCGAGGGCCTTCTCCATCGGCAGCGGCCGGCGGACGCGGCCGTGGTCGACGCCGTCCTCGACGAACGGGTCGTCGAGCCCGACCGGCATCACCTGGACCGCGTCGTCGCGCAGGCCGGCGTGGCGCAGCACGGTGCGCAGCGGGACGCCGGTCCAGCGTGCGACGCCGATCGCACCCAGACCCCACTGGGTGCCGGGGCGGGTTGCTCCCTGCTGGTCGGCGAAGAGCTTCCGGCCGTTGCCGGTGCACTCCAGCGCGCGCTCCACGGTCGTGCTCGTGAAGGCCTGCAGGTCGGCGAGGGAGTAGGTCGCCTCGCCGTGCACACCGTCCCCGGTGACCAGCAGGCGCCAGGTCTCGACGTCGATGACCGGCGGCCGGGTGTGGTTGCGCACGAAGAACCGGTCGTTGGGCGTGAGGTGCGGGACATCCTCGTCCCAGCGGGTCTCCACGTCGGTGCCGTGGTGGAGGAACCAGTCGCCGCCGTCGACAGGACGGTCTCGATGGTCGCGAAGCATGATGTAACCATACTAAGAAACTCGCGTTAGACGAATTGGCCGCGCCGGGGGCGCTAGTCAGGTGGCGGCTCGGCCCCGCCACCGCGGTCCGCACCGGGGCTCACGGGGTCAGCCGGTTCAGGTCCCGCGGGAAGAGCGTCACCTCGCGCACGTTGGTCGCCTCGACGAGCCGGGCCGTCCAGCGCTCCAGCCCGATCGCGAAGCCCCCGTGCGGCGGCATGCCGTGCTCGAAGGCCTGGAGGTACGACGCGTAGCCGGCCGGGTCCTCCCCCCGCGCGCGGATCGCCTCGTCGTACGCCGTCGGGCGGTGCAGGCGCTGCCCGCCGGTGACCAGCTCCAGGCCCCGGAAGAGCAGGTCGAAGCTGTTGCTCCAGCGCTCGTCGTCCGGCTGCGGGTGCGTGTAGAACGGCCGCTTCGCCATCGGGTAGCCCTCGAGCGCCAGGAAGTCGCTGCCGTGCTCGGCGAGGGCCCAGGCACCGAGGGCGCGCTCGTGCACGGGTGCGAGGTCGGGCTCGTCCGCCGGTGCGCCCACCAGCGCGAGCGCGTCGGCGAAGCGCACGACC
>JAOPYB010000390.1 GCA_025964835.1 Nocardioides sp.
GACCGGTCTGGTCGAGCAGATCCACGGCGAGATCGCGCACCGGCTCGCCGGACGACCGGCCCGGATCCGGATCAAGGCCAACTCCGTCGTCGACGAGGCCGTCATCGACGCGCTCTACCTCGCCTCCCAGGCCGACGTGCCCGTCCAGCTGCTCGTGCGCGGCATCTGCTCGCTGCGGCCCGGCGTGCCGGGGCTCTCGGAGACCATCGAGGTGCGGTCGGTCCTCGGCCGGTTCCTCGAGCACAGCCGGGTCTTCTGGTTCGAGAACGGTGGCGAGCCGAACGCCTGGATCGGCTCGGCCGACATGATGCACCGCAACCTGGACCGCCGCGTCGAGGTGCTGGTGCGGCTGCCCGGCGACGAGAACGTCGGCGCGATCGCGCGGCTCCTGGACCTCGCGTTCGACCCCCACACCAACGCCTGGGCGCTCGGCAGTGACGGCGTCTGGACCCGCAACGAGGGCGCCGTACACCTCCAGGAGGCGCTCATCGAGGGACAGCGCAGGAGGCGGACGACCCCCTGACTTGCGCTCTGGACGCGCTGACCCCCTAGCATGTTGGCCGTTCTCTTCCTCCGCTCCAGGAGTTTCCCGTGGGTTTGAAGTTCCGCCCGACCGACACCACCTTCTACGACCTCTTCACCGAGGCGGCACAGCACCTCGTGGGGGGCGCCGAGCTCCTCGCGGAGATGCTGGCCGACGCCGCCGACCACGAGGACGTGGCGCGGCGCATGCGTGAGGCCGAGCACCAGGCCGACGAGACGACGCACGCCATCGTCCGGCGGGTGAACACCACGTTCGTGACGCCGTTCGACCGCGAGGACATCTACGCGCTCGCCTCCGGGCTGGACGACGTGATGGACATGATGGACGAGGTCGTCGACCTGATCCTGCTCTACGAGGTCAAGGTGCTCCCCCGCGAGCTCTCCGACCAGGTCGAGGTCCTCCAGCGCTGCGCCGAGATCACCTCGGCCGCGATGCCGAACCTCCGCTCGATGCAGTCGCTCGAGGAGTACTGGATCGAGATCAACCGCCTCGAGAACGCCGGCGACAAGAACCATCGCCGTACGCTCGCCAACCTGTTCAGCGGCGAGTACAAGGCGATGGAGGTGCTCAAGCTCAAGGACATCGTCGAGTCGCTCGAGGGCGCCATCGACGCCTTCGAGAAGGTCGCCAACATCGTGGAGCAGATCGCCGTCAAGGAGTCCTGAGCGTGGACCTCGCGATTGTCATCGCGGTCGTCGTCGTCGCCCTCAGCTTCGACTACACCAACGGTTTCCACGACGCGGCGAACGCCATCGCCACGTCGATCTCCACCCGGGCGCTGACCCCCCGGATCGCCCTGATGCTGG
This sequence comes from Nocardioides sp., assembly GCA_025964835.1. Lineage (GTDB taxonomy): Bacteria > Actinomycetota > Actinomycetes > Propionibacteriales > Nocardioidaceae > Nocardioides. The sequence goes on from JAOPYB010000390.1 coordinate 1,351, forward strand.
CGGCGGTCATGAACTTCGTGGGCGCGCTGCTCGGGCAGAAGGTGGCGCACACGGTGAGCGACGTGATCGCGCCACCGTCGGGCAACCACGGGCTGATCATCGTGCTGGCCGGGCTGCTCGGGGCGATCGCCTGGAACCTCATCACGTGGTACTTCGGCCTGCCCTCGTCGTCCTCGCACGCCCTCATCGGCGGGCTGGTCGGCGCGGCCCTGACCGCCGGCGCAGTCGTGCACTGGTCGACGATCCTCGACAAGGTCGTCATCCCGATGGTGGCCTCGCCGGTCGTCGGGTTCCTGCTGGCGTTCCTGGTGATGCTGGCGATCATGTGGATCTTCCGCAAGCGCAACCCGCACAAGGTGTTCCGCGGCTTCCGGATGGCGCAGACCGTCTCCGCCGCCGCCCTCGCCCTGGGCCACGGCCTCCAGGACGCGCAGAAGACGATGGGCGTGATCTTCCTGGCGCTGCTCGCCTCGGGCCACGCCTCCCCGGACGACCCGCTGCCGCTGTGGGTGGTCCTCGGCGCCGCCTCGGCGATCTCGCTCGGCACCTACTCCGGCGGCTTCCGGATCATGCGCACGCTCGGTCGCCGGATCATCCACCTCGACCCGGCCCGCGGCTTCTCCGCCGAGGCGGTGGGCGCGGCGGTGCTCTACACGACCGCGTTCGCCTACGCCGCCCCCATCTCGACCACCCACATCATCACGTCGTCGATCATGGGCGCCGGCGCCACCAAGCGCTTCTCCGCCGTCCGCTGGGGCGTCGCCCGCTCGATCATCACCGCCTGGGTCCTCACGTTCCCCATGGCCGGCCTCGTCGCCGCCGCCTGCTACACCGTGCTGCACCTCGTCATCCCGGTGTGAGGGGTCCGTCGGGGCGGGGGGCGGACGTCATACGGTCGGAGGGTTATCGCCCACGGTGCGTATGACGTCCCGGCTGGTTCACGCCGCGTAACCACGGTCCCGGAGCGCGCGTTCGATCTGCGCGAAGAAGTCGTCGGCCGCCACCCGGAACCCCAGCAGCGGCAGCCGGAGGACGACGGCGTTCTGTAGCGTGACCTCGTTCTGGCGGAGCGCGTCGGGCACGACGTTCTGGGCCCACGCGTGCTGGATCCCGTCGACCTCGACCACGACGCCCCACTCCTGCCAGAGCGCGTCCAGGTAGTACGTCCCGTCCGGGCCGCGCCGCAGCACCTGCCGCGACGGCTCGGGGAGGCCCCGGCGGCGACACTCACGGGCGAAGTCGTGCTCGCCGAGCGAACGGACCCCTGCCCCCAGGTCGAGGATCACCGCGTGCACGAGCGCGCGACGCCGGTCCCTGCGGACGCGGAGCGCCTCGACGCCGAGGGCGGAGGCGGTGGCCAGGCCCTGCTGGACGGTCATCGTCAGGACCAGCACCGCCTGCCGGTCCGACCTCGCCCAGAGGGCGGCGCGCACGGCGGCCACCTCGTTGCGGCTGCGCGGCACTCCCGCGCCGGGCGCCAGGTCGTCCGGCGCCCACCGACGCGTCTGACGTACGTCGACCCCGCGCACGCGACGTACCCGCGCCCCGCGCGGCACGGACACGCGGACCGTCGGTACGTCGAACTTCGCCAGCCCGCCCGCACGGAGCGAGGAAGCCCCGTCGAGAAAGGCACGCGGACCACCCTCGAGCACCGCCGCCCAGTCCCACGCCGGGGGCCCGAGCTGGCCGGTGGTGACGGCGACCGTCTGTGGGCCGACGCGGCTCCAGCGGTCGGCATCGAGATTGGCCCGCACCTCCCAGCGCGTCAGCCCGGCGGCGTACAGCTGGGGCCGGGAGAGGATGCCCGCCTGCCCGGCAGCGAGCCGCTCGGCCCGCCGTCGACGCGCGAGCCGAAGATCGGCGGGGCGGGCGTTGGTGTCGTCGGCCATGCCGGGGAGGGTTCCCGACCTCGCGGGCCTCGACGCGTGCCGGCGAAGACCTGTGGACAACCGGCGCCAACCCCTCGGACGTCATACGGACCGAGGGTTATGACCCACTCTCCGTATGACGTCTGGCCGCAGCCGTCACCCGAAGCGGCCCGAGATGTAGGCCTCGGTGGACTCCTGGTCGGGGTTGGTGAACATCTTCTTGGTGGGGTTGAACTCGACGAGGTGGCCGGGCTCGCCGGTGGCCTTGAGGTTGAAGAAGCCGGTGTCGTCGGAGACACGGGCGGCCTGCTGCATGTTGTGGGTGACGATCACGATCGTGTAGTCGGACTTCAGCTCGTGGATCAGGTCCTCGATCGCGGAGGTGGAGATCGGGTCGAGGGCCGAGCACGGCTCGTCCATGAGCAGCACCTGCGGCTCGACCGCGATCGCGCGGGCGATGCAGAGTCGCTGCTGCTGTCCGCCGGAGAGACCCATGCCGGGCTTGTTCAGCCGGCCCTTGACCTCGGTCCACAGGTTCGCGGCGCGCAGGGACCGCTCGACGATCGTGTCGCCCTCGGACCTGCTGAGCTTCTTGGCGTTCAGCCGGTTCCCGGCGAGGACGTTGTCGTAGATCGACATCGTCGGGAACGGGTTCGGCCGCTGGAACACCATGCCGATCTGGCGACGTACGGCGACCGGGTCGATCGAGGCGTCGTACAGCGACTGACCGTCGACCATGATCTTGCCCTCGACGCGGGCACCGGGGATCACCTCGTGCATCCGGTTCAGCGACCGCAGCATGGTCGACTTGCCGCACCCGGACGGGCCGATGAACGCGGTCACGGACCGCGCCTTGATGGTCATGTTGACGCCCTCGACGGCGAGGAAGTCGCCGTAGTAGATGTTCAGGTCGGAGACGTCGATGCTCTTGGCCATGAGTCTGGCTCAGCCTTTCCGAATCATTTCTGGGGAGGGGCGTAGATCTTGCCGACGAGCCTTGCGATGAGGTTCAGCACCATCACGATCGCGATGAGGACCAGGGCGGCCCCCCAGGCGCGGGCGATGCCGGGCGCGTCGCCGCCCGTGCCGGCCGGGGCGATCCCCGGCTGGGTGAACTGGTAGTAGATGTAGACCGGCAGCGTGGTCATCCGCTCGTTGAAGAGGTTCATGTTGACCGAATCCGTCTTGCCCGCGACCACCAGGAGCGGCGCGGTCTCGCCGATCACCCGCGCCACGGCCAGCATCACGCCGGTGATGATGCCGCCCAGCGAGGTCGGCAGCACGACCTTCGTGATCGTCCGCCACTTCGGCACGCCCAGAGCGTACGACGCCTCGCGCAGGTCGTCGGGGACGAGCCGCAGCATCTCCTCGGTGGACCGGACCACGATCGGGATCATCAGCAGCGAGAGCGCCACCGAGCCGCCGAAGCCCAGCCGGATCTCCGGGCCGAAGATCAGCACGAAGAGCGCGAGCGCGAACAGGCCCGCCACGATCGAGGGGATTCCGGTCATCACGTCGACGAGGAAGGTCACCCACTTCGCCAACCGGCTGCCCTTGCCGCACTCCACGAGGTAGATCGCGGCGAACAGACCGACGGGCACCGAGATCAGCGCGGCGGCACCGGTCACGAGCAGGGTGC
>JAOPYB010000395.1 GCA_025964835.1 Nocardioides sp.
GCTCGGTCATGCCACCCCAGACGCCCCACTCGATCTGGTTGTCCAGAGCCTCGGCCAGGCACTCGGTGCGCACGGGACAGCCCGCGCACAGCTGCTTGGCCTTGTTCTGCTCCGCACCGCGCACGAAGAGCTGGTCCGGCTGCGCCTGGCGGCACGCAGCGGCCGGCGTCCAATCTTCAACCCACATAATGATGTCCCCACATCGTCCGAGGCCTGCGTCCCCATGACGCGTGCCCGGGAGAGTCCCCTCAGGTAAAGAAGGTAAAGAGAACCCCGCGGTCTGGACAGACCCATGTGGCACAATCTCACTAGTCCGAAATGACTAGAGCCCCGTGACTACCTGCGCGGATGAAGTGGGCCACGGATCCGCTACTCCCGTACTCTGGGGCCATGTCCGTCCCTCGCAACGAGCGCCTGTCGACCGGCCGCGTGGCCTCCCACCTGGTCGTGATGCTCTCCGTCGCGGTCGTCATGGGCGTCGTCGTCGCCGGTCTCGCGATCCCGTTCGCCGGCGTGCTCGGCATCGGCGCCCGCAACGTCGCCGACACCATGGACAACCTCCCCGCCGAGCTGCAGACCGACCCGCTGCCGCAGAAGACGCGCCTGGTCGACGCCGACGGCAACGTGATCGCCACCCTGTACGACGAGAACCGTGTCAACGTCCCGCTCGACCAGATCTCCCGCACGATGGTGAAGGCGATCGTCGCGATCGAGGACTACCGCTTCTACGAGCACGGCGCGCTCGACCTTAAGGGAACGCTCCGCGCCCTGGTCACCAACCAGGCCAGCGGCGGGGTGACCCAGGGTGGCTCGTCGATCACCCAGCAGATGGTCAAGCTGACCCTGATCAGCCAGGCCAAGACCAAGGCCGAGCGCAAGGCGGCGACCGACGACACCTACGCGCGCAAGATCCGCGAGCTGCGCTACGCCATCGCCGTCGAGCAGAACCACACCAAGGACTGGATCCTCGAGCGCTACCTCAACATCGCCTACTTCGGCGACGGCACGTACGGCATCCAGTCCGCCGCCCGCCACTACTTCGGCGTCAACGCGAAGAACCTCGACCTGCGCCAGTCGGCCCTGCTCGCGGGCCTGGTGAAGAACCCCACCGGCTACGACCCGACAAACTCCCCGGACCGGGCCCTGGAGCGGCGCAACGTCGTCCTCGACCGGATGGCCGAGCTCAACGTGATCAGCCGCCACAAGGCGACCAAGACGAAGGAGCAGAGCCTGGGCCTCAACGTCGTGCCAGCCAAGAACGGCTGCCTCTACTCGCGCGCCCCGTTCTTCTGCGACTACGCGATCAGCTGGCTCCTGCACGACCCCAAGCTGGGCAAGACGGTCGCCGACCGCAAGGACCTGCTCAAGACCGGCGGTCTGACCATCCACACGACGATCGACCTGCGCGACCAACAGGCGGCCGACACCTCGGTGGCCAGCCACGTCTACCCCACGGACGAGGCCATCGGCGCGCTCGCCATGGTGGAGCCGGGCACGGGTGAGGTGAAAGCGCTGGCGCAGTCCCGGCCGATGGGCCCGGACCAGGCCAAGGGCCAGACGTTCCTGAACTACGTGGTGCCCCAGAAGTACGGCGACTCCAACGGCTTCCAGGCCGGGTCGACGTTCAAGCTCTTCGTCCTGGCATCGGCGATCACCGACGGGACCTCGCTGAACACCAGCATCAACTCGCCGCCCGAGATTCAGATCCCGGAGAACAGCTACCAGGACTGCGGCGACCAGCCCTACGCCAGCACCGCCGTGTGGCCAGTGCACAACTCGACCGGCTTCGGCACATCCAGCTTCAACCTCTACACCGGCACCCAGGAGTCGGTGAACACCTTCTTCGCCCAGCTCGAGCAGCGCACCGGCCTCTGCGAGCCCTACCAGCTGGCCAAGAGCATGGGCGTCGAGCTCGACGACCCCGCCAGCGAGCGCGTGCCCTCGTTCACGCTGGGCGTGCCGAGCGTCAGCCCGCTCGAGATGGCCGGCGCCTACGCGACGGTCGCGGCGCGCGGCCTGCACTGCGACTCGCGGCCGGCGACCAGCATCGACGACTCCAGCGGCAATGAGATCCGGCAGTACCAAACCTCCTGCGAGCAGGTCATGCCGCAGTCGACTGCCGACGCCGTCAACGACATCCTGAGGGGCGTGCAGGAGACCGGCTTCGGCGCGGACGCCGGCCTCACGCTCCCGCAGCCGTCGGCAGGCAAGACCGGCACCATCAACGACAACATGGCGGTGTGGTTCTGCGGCTACACGCCGAACCTCGCGACCGCCTCGATGATCGCGGGCGCGAACCGCCTGGGTCACATGATCACGCTCAACGGCCAGACCCTCGCCAACCAGTACATCGTCTCCGCGCACGGCTCGACGACCGCCGGCCCGATGTGGGGCGACGCCATGAAGGCGATCGCGGCCTGGCTGCCGGACGAGGATTTCGTCGCCCCGGACGCCGAGACCGTAAATGGGGTGCTGGCGGTCGTACCCTCGACGTCAGGCATGACCCCTGACCAGGCGCGGAGCGCGCTCGAGGGCGCCGGCTTCTTCTCGTCCGACGGCGGCGAGGTTCGCTCCAACGAACCGGCCGGCACCGTCGCGTACACCAGCCCGGCCGGTGGCTCCTCGTCGACCAGCGGCTCGGAGGTGACGATCTACGTCTCGAACGGCATCCCACCCGCCCCCCCGCCGGGCCACGCGGGCGGTGGCAACAACCATGGCGGCGGGGGCGGCGGCCACCGCTAGCTCGCCCGGAGCGCGCTCCGTGGACAAACAAAAGGCAAATTGATCCACTCCGCCCACGGCCGGCCGGAACGGCGCATCACGCGGCATTCTGCGACCTAAAACTCCATTCGAGAAAGGTCCGCCATGAAACGCATTGCGTTGATCTCGGGCATGTTCATGACAATCACCGCTCTCGTCTCCGTGCCCTCACCCGCGTCCGCCGCGGATTTCTGCACCGACAAGGTGCCGGGACCATCCCGCTACGAGGCCAACTTCTCGCACGGTGGCAAGGTGGTTGCGACGATCTGCGCTCCCGACTGGAACACGGCCGGTACCGCCTACCTGTACGCCCGCGGCTCGTACGCGAACGTTCAGAAGTACATGAGCCTGTCGATCCAGACGGTCGGCGACGGCACCGTCTCAGCAAGCGGAAACTACTACGAGTACGTGTACAGATATCGGGGAGGTGGCGGGCACAATTACCACGCAATCATGTTCGACGGCAACGGGAACAAGATCGTGGACGATATCGTCACCGACTATGAGTGAGCCATTGATCCCCCAGGCTCAGAGCGCCGGGCCACCTCACCGACATTGACGATCCCTCGTGATCGCGATGTGCTCGCTCAGCCCAGTTGGCGACGTACCTCGGCCGCGACCACACCACCGTCGGCACGACCCTTGACCTGCGGCTGCACGACGCCCATCACCTTGCCCATGGCCTTCATGCCCTCACCGGCCGCGCCGGTCTGGGCGACGGCCGCGGTGACGAGAGTCGCGATCTCCTCGGCGGAGAGCTGCTCGGGCAGGTAGTCGGCGATCACCGCCGCCTCCGCCTTCTCCTTGGCCGCCATCTCGGCTCGGCCACCGTCCTCGAACGCCGTGGCGGCCTCGCGCCGCTTCTTGGCCTCGGTCGAGAGGACGCCGATGATGTCGTCGTCGCTCAGCTCGCGCTGCTCCTTGCCGGCGACCTCGGCGTTCGTGATCGCGGTCAGGACCATCCGCAGGGTCGACGACCGGATCTCGTCGCGCGCCTTGATGCTGGTGGTGAGGTCGGCACGGAGTCGGTCCTTGAGAGCGCTCATGAGGCCATTGTGGCAGCCTTGCCCGATGACCCCGAGCCCTGATGTCCGGCGCGCGCTGGAACGCCTCCTCGGTGCCGGGGCGCTCGCCGGCGTCGCGCTCACGGCGTACGCCGCCTGCGAGGCGCGCGCCTACACGCTCCGCCGGGTCACCGTGCCGCTGCTGCCGGCCGGCCAGCGGCCCCTGCGGGTGCTGCACCTGTCGGACGTGCACATGATGCCGGGGCAGACCCGCAAGCAGGAGTGGCTGCGCGGGCTCGCCTCGCTCCGCCCCGACCTGGTGATCGACACCGGCGACAACCTCTCGCACGCCGCCTCGGTGCCCGTGGTCCGCGACGCGCTGGGCGCCCTGCTGGACGTGCCGGGCGTCTTCGTCTTCGGCTCGAACGACTACTACTCCCCCACGCTGCGCAACCCGCTCCGCTACCTGCTCCCGGACACCGGGCAGCGCAACACCCACACCCCGCAGCTCCCGTGGCGCGAGCTGCGGACCACGCTCACCGACTCGGGCTGGCTCGACCTCACCAACGCCCGGGGGTCGCTGCAGGTGCTGGGGACGTCCTTCGCCTTCGCCGGGGTCGACGACCCGCACCTGGAGTACGACGACCTCGCCGCCGTCGCCGGGCCTGCCGACGCCGACGCGGACGTGCGGCTCGGGGTGGCGCACGCGCCGTACCTCCGGGTCCTCGACCAGTTCGCGGCCGACGGCTACGACGCGATCGTCGCCGGCCACACCCACGGCGGCCAGGTCTGCCTGCCCGGCATCGGCGCCCTGACCACCAACTGCGACCTCGAGCCCGCGCGCGCCAAGGGCCTGCACCGGCACCCGGCGGACTCGCGTCCCGGCGACCCGGATTCGTCGTGGCTGCACGTCTCGGCCGGGCTCGGGACCAGCCCGTACGCGCGGATCCGGGTCGCGTGCCGGCCCGAGGCGACGTTGTTGACACTCACCCCGCCGGACTGACCCGGACCGATTTCGAGGGCCAGCGACTGCTCGGGTATGCTCGCCGTGCTCGTGGACCGGCCCCGTGTCGGACCCGGCATCATCGGGCTGTGGCGCAGTTTGGTAGCGCGCGTCGTTCGGGACGACGAGGCCGCAGGTTCAAATCCTGTCAGCCCGACCATGTGATGTCTCAAGACATCGGCGACACCCGGACCTGCAAATGCAGGTTCGGGTGTTGTTCATTTCGGGGTTCTCCGGGTTGGGCCTATGGGTGTTCCGGTGGGCTGGTAGTCGCGGCTGGGGTCGAGGAGGAGTTCGCGGACGAGTTCGCCGGTGACCGCGTTCACGATCCTGATCTGCAGGTCCTGGACGAGCAGGATGACGCAGGTTCCGGCGTGGGTTCGCCCGACGCCGATGTGGTGCGGTCGGCTGTTGTGTCGCAGCGTGACCGAGCCGGCCTTGTCGACGCGGTCGTGCCGGGTCCGGTCGTGGGTCTCGGGGCGTCGGGAGTGGGACCCCAGGGCGGTCTCGCCCTCGGCTTGGTAGCGGGCCTTGAGCTTGTAGACCCAGGCGCGGTGCACGCCGTAGCGGGCAGCGACCTGGGCTGGGGTCTGGTGGTCGACGAACAGGGCGGTGATGACCGGGCGGGCCTTCGACGTGGGTTGTGGCATGGCCGAGCATCGGGCCCGGCGAGGTTGTCGCCGATGACCTGCGACACGTGTCGCCTATGTCTTGAGACATGTGTCGCCGATGTCCTGAACCAGCACACTGTCAGCCCGACCATTGGCTCTCGCGAGGGTGCGAGGACCGCCGAAGGGCCCGGATCCGGGACAGGATCCGGCCCTTCGTCGTCCGGTGCGGGCCAGCAGGTGCCCCCGTCTGGCACACTGCCCGCCATGGCGAAAGACGAACCCGGGAACGACGGCCCGTCGCTGGAGCTGCCGTCGCTGGGCTTCGGCCGCAAGCGTCGCAAGAAGGGCACCGCGCCCGAGGCAGAGACGCCTGTCCAGGCCGAGGCTGTCGCTGACCCCGAGGCCGAGGCGACCACGCTGGACGCTCCGGCACCGGCGCCCGCCGACCACCCGACCGAGGTCCTGGCCCCGGCGCGGGCACCCGTCCGCGAACCGGCCCGGACTCCACCGCCGGTCCCCGAGCCGGTCTCCGCACCCCCGCTCTTCGCGGACGAGGTCGAGACCCCGCCCTCCGCCGAGCCGGTCGAGGCAGCGGCGCCTCAGGACCCGGAGCCCGACGACCCGAAGCCCCGCCGCAAGGCACGGCCGCGCCGCGAGCTGCCGCTGATCGGCGGCATGGCCGCGTCGGTGCTCACCGGCGTGCTGGTCGGCATCATCACCGTGGGCCTCACCTGGGGCTCGCTGCACCTGTGCGAGGTGGTCCAGGGCACCTCGTCGTGCGGCAACCCGGGCTACGCCCTGCTGGCCGCGATCCTGGTGGTCGCGATCGTCCTCGGTGCGCTGATGCTGAAGGCCTGGGGCGTTCCCGACCCGGGCAGCACCAGCTTCCTGGCCGTCGGCCTGCTGGCCGTGCTCGCGCTGATCTTCCTCGTCGACGTGCTCTTCAGCTGGACGATGATCATCGTCATCCCGGTCATCGCGGCGCTGACGTACGCGGTCTCGCACTGGGTGACGACCGCGTTCATCGAGCCCGCCGACCACTGACGCCGACCCGCCCGAAACTTTCGGGCGGGTCAGCGGTGAGTTTCGGGCGGGTCAGCGCGCGGCGAGCAGCTCCGCGATCTGCACGGTGTTCAGGGCCGCGCCCTTGCGCAGGTTGTCGTTGGAGACGAACAGGGCCAGACCACGGTCGCCGTCGACGCCGGGGTCCTGCCGCAGCCGCCCGACGTACGACGGGTCCCTGCCGGCGGCCTGCAGCGGCGTCGGGATGTCCGTCAGCTCCACGCCCGGTGCGCCACCGAGCAGCTCGCGGGCGCGCGCCACCGGCATCGGCTCGGAGAACTCGACGTTGATCGCCAGCGAGTGGCCCGTGAAGACCGGCACCCGCACGCAGATGCCCGAGACGCGCAGGTCGGGGATGCCAAGGATCTTGCGGGACTCGTTGCGGAGCTTCTGCTCCTCGTCGGTCTCGAAGAGCCCGTCATCGACGATCGAGCCGGCCATCGGGAGCACGTTGTAGGCGATCGTGCGCGCGTACTTGACCGGGTCGGGGAAGGCCACGGCCTCGCCGTCGTAGGCCAGCTCGCGCGCCTTGTCGCCGGCCGCGGCCACCTGGGCGGCCAGCTCGTCGACGCCGGCGACGCCACTGCCGGAGACCGCCTGGTAGGTCGACGCGATCAGGCGTACCAGCCCGGCGGCGTCGTGCAACGGCTTGAGCACCGGCATCGCGGCCATCGTGGTGCAGTTGGGGTTGGCGATGATGCCCTTGCGTGCCTCGGCGATGGCCTCCGGGTTGACCTCGGAGACGACGAGCGGCACGTCGGGGTCCATGCGGAA
>JAOPYB010000417.1 GCA_025964835.1 Nocardioides sp.
GGAGTTCAAGGCGATGGTCAAGGCGATGCACGCGGCCGGCATCGAGGTCATCCTCGACGTGGTCTACAACCACACCGCCGAGGGCAACCACCTCGGTCCGACGCTGAGCTTCAAGGGCATCGACAACGCGGCGTACTACCGGCTCGTCGACGACGACCAGCAGTACTACATGGACGACACGGGCACCGGGAACACCCTCAACGTGCGCCACCCGCACTCGCTGCAGCGGATCATGGACTCGCTGCGCTACTGGGTCACCGAGATGCACGTCGACGGCTTCCGCTTCGACCTGGCCGCCGCGCTCGCCCGCGAGTTCTACGAGGTCGACCGGCTCGCCACGTTCTTCGAGCTCGTGCAGCAGGACCCGGTGGTCAGCCAGGTCAAGCTGATCGCGGAGCCCTGGGACGTCGGCCCCGGCGGCTACCAGGTCGGCAACTTCCCGCCCCAGTGGACCGAGTGGAACGGCGCCTACCGCGACACGGTGCGTGACTTCTGGCGCGGCGAGCCGTCGCTCGGCGAGTTCGCCTCCCGGCTGTCCGGCTCGTCCGACCTCTACGAGCACTCGGGACGCAGGCCGGTCGCCAGCGTCAACTTCGTGACCGCCCACGACGGGTTCACGTTGCGCGACCTGGTGTCCTACAACGAGAAGCACAACGACGCCAACGGCGAGGACAACAACGACGGCGAGAGCCACAACCGCTCCTGGAACCACGGGGCGGAGGGCCCGACCGACGACCCCGAGGTCCTCGAGCTCCGCGCCCGCGAGCAGCGCAACTTCATCGCGACCCTGCTGCTCAGCCAGGGGGTGCCGATGCTGCTCCACGGCGACGAGATGAGCCGCACCCAGGACGGCAACAACAACACCTACGCCCAGGACTCCGAGATCGCCTGGATGCACTGGGACCGCGCCGACAAGCCGCTGATCGAGTTCACCGCCGCGGTCGCCAAGCTGCGTGCCAGCCACCCGACATTCCACCGCAAGCGCTTCTTCACCGGCCGCGAGGTCCGCACCGGCGACGGCGAGCGCCTCAACGACATCGTCTGGCTGCACCTCGAGGGCCGACCGATGGAGGACGCCGACTGGGAGGGCGACAGCAAGGCGATCGGGATGTACCTGAACGGCGACGGCATCGCCGGCAAGGACGCCCGCGGCGCCGCCATCACCGACGACCACTTCCTGCTGTACTTCAACGCCGACGGGCCTGCCGACGTCACCCTGCCACCGGACGAGTACGCCGACGCGTGGGACGTCGTGATCGACACCGGCGGCGGAGCCGACACCGCGGAGACTCACGGGGCCGGGTCCACGATCCGGCTCGAGACCCACAGCGTCGTCGTGCTCCGTGAGCACGCCGAGCCCGAGTCGGAGCCCGACCACTCGGTCGCTGCCTCGCTGGCCGCGCTGGCTGACACCGGCGCGACCGACAGCACCCCCGGCGCCGACCAGCGCCACCAACGCCAGGACGACGACGCCTGAGGACGGCCGTGCCGTCCTCTGAACGAGAGGCACCATGCGGAAGCCCAGCAGCACCTACCGGCTCCAGATCACCCAGGACTTCGACCTCTTCGAGGCCGCCCGGCGGCTGCCCTACCTGAGGGACCTCGGGGTGGACTGGGTCTACCTGTCGCCGATCCTGGCCGCCGAGCCGGGCAGCACGCACGGCTACGACGTCGTCGCCCATGACCACGTTGACGCCTCCCGCGGCGGCGCCGAGGGCCTGGCCGCCGTCTCGGCCGAGGCACGGCGGCTCGGGCTGGGCGTGCTCGTCGACATCGTGCCCAACCACGTGGGTGTCGCGACGCCGGCCGAGTCGGTGTGGTGGTGGGACCTCCTCAAGCACGGTCGCGACTCCGAGCGCGCGGACTCCTTCGACATCGACTGGGCGGCGGGCGGCGGTCGGCTGCGCATCCCCGTCGTCGGCGACGACGACCGGTCGCCCGAGGGCGGGCCGGTCGCGAACCTGGCCGTGGTCGGCACCCCGGACGGACGGGAGCTGCACTACCACGACAACCGCTTCCCGATCGCGCCCGGAACGGCCGACGACGGAGCCGACGCGGACACCGTCCACGACCGCCAGCACTACGAGCTGGTCAACTGGAGGGTCGCCGACAGCGGCCTCAACTACCGCCGCTTCTTCGCCGTCAACAGCCTGGCCGCGATCCGGGTCGAGGACCCGCACGTCTTCGACGAGTCCCACGTCGAGATCCGCCGCTGGTTCGACGAGAGCCTCGTCGACGGACTGCGCGTCGACCACCCGGACGGTCTCCGCGACCCGCAGGGCTACCTCGACGACCTCTCCGACCTCACCCGGGACGCCTACGTCCTGGTCGAGAAGATCCTGGAGCCCGGCGAGGAGATGCCGCGCACCTGGGCCACCGCAGGCACTACCGGGTACGACGCCCTCGCGCACCTCGACCGGGTCCTCACCGACCCCGCCGGCCAGGCGCCGCTCGACGCGCTCGAGACCCGGCTGCGGGGCGCGGCCGTCGACTGGCACGAGCTGATCCACGACACCAAGCGCGCCGTCGCCGACGGGATCCTGAACTCCGAGGTCAACCGGATCACCCGGGAGATCCTCCCGTTGGTCGAGGAGGGCGCGGTCTCCTCGGCCACCCACATCGCCGACGCCGTGGCCGAGCTGCTCGCGTGCTTCCCCGTCTACCGGTCCTACCTCCCCGAGGGCCGCGCCCACCTCGACGAGGCCTTCGCGCTGGCGCGGACGCACCGGCCGGACCTGGCCGGCACCCTCGACGTACTGCTTCCCGTGCTGTCGGACCCCGACGCCGACCCGGCCCAGCGCTTCCAGCAGACCAGCGGCATGGTGATGGCCAAGGGCGTCGAGGACTGCGCGTTCTACCGCTTCTCCCGGCTCACCTCCCTCAACGAGGTCGGCGGCGACCCGAGCGTCTTCGCGATCACGCCGGAGGAGTTCCACGCCCACATGACGGCGCGCCAGGCCGAGTGGCCGGACGCGATGACGACCCTGTCGACCCACGACACCAAGCGCGGCGAGGACGTCCGCGCCCGGATCACCGCCCTCGGCGAGATCCCCCACGTGTGGGGGGCGGCGCTCGACGAGCTGCTCGAGCTGGCTCCGCTCCCCGACGCCGGCTTCGCCGCGCTGCTGTGGCAGGCCGTCGTCGGCGCGTGGCCGGCGACCCGCGAACGGCTGCACGGCTACGCCGAGAAGGCCATGCGCGAGGCGGGCGACCGCACCACCTGGACCGCCCCGGACGAGGCGTACGAGTCGGCCGTGCACGCGGCCGTCGACGCGGCGTACGACGACGACCGGGTCGCCGCCGTCCTCGACAGGCTGCTGGCCCGCGTCGTCGGACCCGGGTGGAGCAACGCGCTGACCGCCAAGCTGGTCGCGATCACGATCCCGGGGGTCCCCGACGTCTACCAGGGCAGCGAACTGTGGGAGCAGAGCCTCGTCGACCCCGACAACCGGCGGTTCGTCGACTTCGACAGCCGTATCGACCTGCTCGGCGCGCTGCGCGAGGGGGCGGAGACGGTGCTCACCGAGAAGGCCGACGACCCAGGTGCCGCCAAGCTCCGGGTCACCCGCTCGGCGCTGACCCTGCGTCGCGACCGGCCCGACCTCTTCACGTCGTACGCCGGCCTGTCGGCCTCGGGCTCCGCCGCCGACCACGTGCTGGCCTTCGACCGCGGGGGCGCGGTCACGGTCGCCACCCGGATGCCGATCGGCCTCGCCGCGCGCGGCGGCTGGGGCGACACCGTCCTCGACCTGCCCGCCGGGGAGTGGCGCGACGTCGTGTCGGGTCGCGTGGCCTCGAGCGGGTCGGCCGCCGAGATCCTGTCCGGCCTGCCCGTCGCCCTGCTCGTGAAGGAGTCCTGACATGCCGCACGGCCCGTTCGACATCTGGGCGCCCCGCCCCGAGCGGCTCCGCCTCTCGGTCGCAGGCACCGTCGTGGAGATGACCCGCGGGGACGACGACTGGTGGAGCCCCGCCGGCGAGGTCCCCACCGGCGGCGAGGTGGACTACGGCTACCTCGTCGACGACGCGGACACAGCGGTGCCCGACCCGCGCTCGCGCCGGCAGCCCGGCGGGGTCCATGGCCTCTCCCGCACCTTCGACCCGTCCACGTTCGCCTGGACCGACAGCGGCTGGACCGGGCGCCAGCTCGCCGGTGCGGTCGTCTACGAGCTGCACGTCGGGACGTTCACGCCCGAGGGCACCTTCGACGCCGCGCTCGGCAAGCTCGACCACCTCAGATCCCTCGGCGTCGACCTCGTCGAGGTGATGCCGGTCAACGCGTTCAACGGCACCCACAACTGGGGCTACGACGGCGTGCTCTGGTCGGCCGTGCACGAGGGCTACGGCGGGCCCGGGGGCTACCAGCGCTTCGTCGACGGCTGCCACGCGGCCGGGCTCGGCGTGATCCAGGACGTCGTCTACAACCACCTCGGCCCGTCCGGCAACTACCTGCCGATGTTCGGCCCCTACCTCAAGACCGGCGCCAACACATGGGGTGACCTCGTCAACCTCGACGCCGAGGGATCCGACGAGGTGCGGCGCTACATCCTCGACAACGTCCGGATGTGGCTGTCCGACTACCACGTCGACGGTCTCCGGCTCGATGCCGTGCACGCCCTCGAGGACTCGTCCGACACCCACCTGCTCGAGGAGATGGCGATCGAGGTGGCGGCCCTGTCCGCCCACCAGCGTCGGCCGCTCACGCTGATCGCGGAGTCCGACCTCAACGACCCCCGGCTGGTCACGCCGCGCGAGGCCGGCGGCTACGGCCTCGACGCCCAGTGGAGCGACGACTTCCACCACGCGGTGCACGTCGCGCTCACCCGCGAGACCGCGGGCTACTACGCGGACTTCGAGCCGCTCGGCGCCCTGGCCAAGGTCTGCGAGAAGGGGTTCTTCCACGACGGCACCTTCTCGTCGTTCCGCGAGCGCGACCACGGCGTGCCGATCGACACCGCGGCGATGCCCACCTGGCGCCTGGTCGTCTGCAGCCAGAACCACGACCAGATCGGCAACCGCGCGCGCGGCGACCGGATCACCGAGGCGCTCGACGACGACCAGCTCGCCTGCGCGGCGCTGCTGACCATGGCCGGCCCGTTCACGCCGATGCTCTTCCAGGGCGAGGAGTGGGCGGCCTCGACGCCGTTCCAGTTCTTCACCTCGCACCCCGAGCCCGACCTCGGCGAGGCAACCGCCGAGGGTCGCATCGCGGAGTTCGAGAAGATGGGCTGGGACCCGGCCGTCGTGCCCGACCCGCAGGACCCCGCGACGTACCAGAGCTCGAAGCTGGACTGGGCGGAGCCCGCCACGGGCCGGCACGCGCGGATGCTCGACGTCTACCGGCAGCTCGCCGCGCTGCGGCGGGCGCGGCCGGAGCTCACCGACCCGGCCTTCGCCCAGACGGCCTGCCTGGTCGACGAGGAGAAGCGGACGTTCGAGATGTGGCGCGGCAACCTGCTCGTCGTCGTCAACTTCGGCGACGACGTCGCCGCGATCACCCTCGACGCAGCCGGCGAGCTGCTCTTCGAGACCGAGTCGGGCGTCGAGCTCGGCTCCGACGGCCTCCTCACCCTGCCGGCGCGCGCGGGGGCGATGATCGCGCCGCCGCTCACCTGACCCGGCTCGTCAGCGCACGAACGTGAACCAGTGGCGGCCGAGCTCGAGGTCGGCCGGCTCGGTCACGAGGCGGTGCACGCCGACCGACCAGACGCCCGCTTCCGGCGCGACGAAGGCGACCTCCTCGAAACCGGCGGCGGCGAACCACCGGCGGATGCCGGGGGTGAGGTCGGGCGCCGCGCGGTGGCGGGTCCAGATGACCTCCGCACCCGGCGCGCAGCTGCGGTGCCGCCTCGATGGTCATCCGCACGTCGGCGTCGCTGATGTTGCCGAAGATCCCGCAGAGCAGCACCAGGTCGGCCGGCACCGCGTCCGCGTACACGTCGCTCCGCGCGGCGTCGGCCTCGCGGACCTCGACATGGGCCGGCACCGCCCGCGCGGCTGCTCGGGCCAGGTCGGCCAGCGTGGGGTCCCGCTCGACGAGTACGGCGGTGACCCGCCCGGCGTCCGCACGCGTGGAGAGCGCACCGAGCAGGTCGCGCCCGTCGCCGGCGCTGACGACCCGCACGGGGCGCGGTGCGGTCGCGTCGAGGCGGCGGACGATGTGGGAGCGCACGGCGTCGAGCCGGTCGGGCAGCCCCGAGCCGGGCCTGGCGTAGGCGGCGTGCCACTCTCCCCGGTCGGTGCCCATGCCGCGAGCCTAGACGCGACGCTGCATCTCTCAGGCGAGGTCGATGGCCGTGTGCACGGCACGAGGGTCGGCCCGGTCGAGGTAGGCCTCGACCTTGTGATGGGCCTCCATGCGAGGCGGCACGCCGAAGCTGTCCGGGTAGGTCTCGAGAAGTGACTCGCGCCTGCTCAGCGGGACTCGGATCACCAGCGTGTTCGGGTCATCGAGGCGCACGACCAGGCGGTCGTCGACGTACCAGGCTGGGCGCGACTCGGTTCCCTTGCGCTTGACCTGAGGCAGCGACTCCGCGTAGCGGCCGACCTCGTCAGGTGTCACCCGTGCAGCGTAGGTCAGAGCTCGAGCAGCAGCTTGGGGCAACCGGACCGGGCGCGTGAGACGCACACGAACATCACGTCGTTGGCGGCCTGCTCCTCCTGGGTGAGGAGCGAGTCGCGGTGGTCGACCTCGCCACCCAGGACGCCGGTCTCGCAGGTCCCGCAGGTGCCCTCGGTGCAGGAGGAGAGGATCGGGACCCCGGCCTCCTCGAGGACCGCGAGCACCGAGCGATCGGCGGGGACGTCGAGCGTCCCGCCGGTGAGGGCCAGCTCGACCCGGAAGGCGGCGGCCACGTCCCGCTCTTTGAGGTCCTTGGGGCGGAAGCGCTCCAGGTGCAGCGAGCCGGAAGGCCAGGTCGCGCACGTCGCCTCGACGGCCTGGAGCAGCGGCTCGGGTCCGCAGCAGTAGACGAGCGTGTCCTCGTCCGGCTGCAGGATCTCCCCGAGCGGGAGCAGGCCCGTCTCGTCCTGGGGGTGCACCCGCACCCGGTCGGCGTAGGCGTCGACCAGCTCGTCGACGAAGCCCATCGAGCTCCTGGTCCGACCGCCGTACTCAAGGCGCCAGTCGGCGCCTGCCGCCTGCGCCTCGGCCACCATCGGGAGCAACGGCGTGATGCCGATCCCGCCCGCGATGAAGACGTAACGCGGCGACGGCACCAGCGGGAAGTGGTTGCGCGGCCCGCGGACGGCCACCTCGTCGCCCTCGCTGAGCTGCTCGTGCACGTATATCGACCCGCCGCGGCTCTCGGCCTCGCGCAGCACCGCGACCCGCCACTGGCGACGCTCGGCCGGGGAGCCGGACAGGGAGTACTGCCTCACCAGGCCACCCCCCAGCTCCAGGTCGACGTGCGCTCCCGGGGTCCAGGCCGGCAGGTCCCCGCCGTCGGGACGGCGCAGCACCACGGTGCGCACGCCGTCAGCGGCCTCGGCCGTCTCGGCGACGACGAGGGTCAGTCGCTCCTCTACGTCGGTGCTGCGGCTCATGCGTCGACCAGATCGGGCGCGGGCGCTGACGGCGCCCCGGCTGCGGCCCCGTCGTCGTGCTGGTCGGGGTGGGCCAGCAGCCACTCCCACAGCTCGATCGGGTCCTCCGACTCGTGGGTCTCCCCACACCAGCAGTAGCCGACGAGGACATCGGTGTTGAGCTTCCAGACCACCCGGTAGACCGAGCGGCCGCTGAGCATCCTCGTCGGTGCGGGCAGGTCGGCGCGCACGAGCGCGGGCGTCCCGGTCTCGGCGGCCGTCATGCCTGGCCCACCGGCAACGGCTCCGGCGTACCGGCCTCAACCAGCTTCTTCAGCAGGCGTCGGGCCGCGAGGCCGCCGGTGTCGATGTTGATGCTGAGCTCCTGGTAGTTCTCCTTCTCCGACTCCACCACCTGCTCCAGCACGTCGAGCGCCACGACGTCCTGCAGCACGACGGTGCGGTTCTGCTCGCCGAGGAAGTCCGAGACCTGCTGGTCGTCCAGGGCGAAGTCGCGGGCGACCATCCAGAAGTCGTGGGTGGAGTTCTCGGTCTCGGGGGTGATGGCGTAGACCACCTCTACGTGGAAGGCCTGGTCGTCGGGGCCCTCCTCGGGCGGGTGCGCGCCGACGGGCGCGATCCGGCTGTGCAGGAGGTAGAGGCACGGCGGGTGGTACTCGATGTCCTGCCAGCGGGCGATCCGGCCCTGGATCCCGGTCGAGGTGGCGTAGAACGGCGGGCACTCGGCGTCGTCCATGTGACGGCTGACGTAGACGACGTTCGTCTCCTCGTCGACCTCGGTCGTGATCGGCGTCTCGGCGACCTCGGGCGTGCCGATGTAGCCGCCGTGGAGGTACGTCTCGTGGGACAGGTCGAGCAGGTTGTCGACCAGCAGTCCGTAGCGGGCCCTCAGGGGCTCCATGCCCCGCACGGTCGTGTAGTCGGGAGCGTCGAGCCAGGGCGCGCGCGGCGCCAGCTCGGCGTCGGCGCGTTCGGGGTCGCCGATCCAGACCCAGACCAGCGAGTCCTGCTCGACGACCGGGAACGCGGGCACCCGGGCGGTGCGCGGGATCCGCTTCTGTCCCGGCGCCGCCACACAGCGGCCGCCCTGGTCGTAGGTGAAGCCGTGGTAGCCGCAGACCACCTGGTCGTCCTTCAGGTGGCTCAGCGACAGCGGGTAGCGGCGGTGCACACACCGATCCGCCAGGGCGACCACCTGGCCCTGCGAGGTCCGGTAGAACGCCAGCGGCTCCCCACAGATCGTCCGGGCGAACATCTCCTCCTTGATCTCGTCGCTGTACGCGGCGACGTACCACTGGTTCATCGGCCAGCTGGGCATCGGGTCTCCTGGAAGTCGTGGTCGAAAACTGTGTCTTCGACTGTGATCGACGCCACCCCCTCGGTGGCACACTGTTTCCGGTGACCGGAAGACAGGGTGCAGCGATGGGCACGGATCCACGCTCGTTGAGCACGAAGACGCTCGACGTCCTGGCCGCGTTCTCGACGACCCGACCGCGCCTGATGCTCTCGGAGATGAGTCGAGTCAGCGGGCTCTCGCTGACCACCACGCACCGGATTGCGCAGGACCTCGTGGGCTGGGGGGCCCTGGAGCGCCGCTCCGACGGTGGCTACCAGGTCGGGCTGCGGCTCTGGGAGATCGCTTCGCTCGCACCGCGCGGACTCCCGCTGCGCGAGGTCGCGCTACCGGCCATGGAGGACCTCTACGAGGCGACCCACGAGAACGTCCAGCTCGCGGTCCGCGAGGGGTTCGAGGTCGTGTACGTCGAGCGGCTCACCGGTCGCGGCGCCGTGCGCGTGCTGACCCGGGTCGGCGGACGTTTCGCCCTGCACTCAACCGGCGTGGGCCTGGTGCTGCTGGCGCACTCCCCCGACGACGTGCAGGAGCAGATCCTGCAGGGCCCCTTGCGCCGCTGGACCCCGTGGACCATCACGGACCCGCAGCTGCTGCGCGGGGTCCTCGCCGACATCCGGCAGACCGGCGTAGCGATCAGCGACCGGCAGGTGACCGAGGACGCCCTCTCCGTCGCCTGCCCCATCCACGCCCGCGGTGAGGAGGTCGTGGCCGCGCTCTCCGTCGTCGTGCACGCGGACGGCGGCACCACGCCCCAGGCACTCGCGCCCGCGGTGCGCGCGGCCACCCGCGGCATCTCGCGCACGCTGGGCTCCGAGGCGGCCCGGCGACGCCCGGCCGTCCGACGCGTGCGCTGACCGCCACGGCGGTGCGCGCGAGGCATGATCGAGGGATGACGACCTGGAGCCGGCGCGGGATCCTTGCCGCGGGAGCAGCGGGGGCACTGTCCGCGTGCTCGCCCGGCGACGGAGCCTCGCAGCCCACGAGCACGTCCCGGCCGCCGTTGGACCTGCCGCAGGAAGGCTCACCGCGGCCGACCGGCTCGCGACGCGACTGGTCGCAGCTCGCCCGGCACGTCGACGGCACCCTCGCGCGGCCCGGCTCGTCGTCGTACGACACCGTGCGCCTGGTCGAGAACCCGAGGTACGACGCCTCCCGACCGCTCGCCGTCCTGACCGTTGCCTCCGCGGCGGACGTGGCCACCGCGATGGCGTTCGCCCAGGACAACGGCATCGAGGTGGCGGTCCGCTCCGGTGGCCACAGCTACCCCGGCTGGTCCGCCGGCGGCGGCGGCGGGACGGGTCTCCTCCCGTCGCTCGTCCTCGACTGCCGCGACCTGTCCCGGATCTCCCTGTCCGGCGCCTCGGCGACGATCGGCGCCGGCGCCGCGCTCGCCCCCGTGTACGCCGCGCTGGGCCGCCGCGGGCGGGCCCTGGCCGGTGGCTCGTGCGCGACCGTCGGCATCGGCGGCCTGACCCAGGGCGGCGGCGTGGGCGTGCTGACCCGTTCGATGGGGCTGACCTGCGACGCGGTCACGTCGATGCGGGTCGTGACCGCCGACCGCGTGGTCCGCACGGTCTCGGCGGACCAGGACCCGGACCTGTTCTGGGCGCTGCGCGGCGGCGGCGGTGGCCACGCCGGCGTCGTGACGTCCTTCGGGTTCCGGACGTCGGCGGCGCCCACGGTCAGCACCGCCTACCTGCAGTGGCCGCTCTCGGCCGCGCCGCAGGTCATCGACGCCTGGCAGTCCTGGGCGCCCGGAGCGGACCCGCGGTCGTGGTCGACGCTGAAGGCACTCGGCGGCGAGAAGCACCCGGACGGCCCGATCCTGGTCCTCTCGGGCACCTGGACCGGGCCACCCGCCCGGTTCGACGCCCAGCTGGCCGGGCTGCTCGACCACGTGCCGGCGCCCGTCGTACGGTCCACGCACACCCGCACCTACCTGGAGGCGATGCTGAGCTACGCGGGCTGCGCCGACATCCCGGTCGCTCAGTGCACCACCGGTGCGGGCGGCGCGCTGACGCGGGAGGCCTTCGGCGCCACCTCCCACGTGGCGTACGACGCCCTGACCTCCGCCGGGATCACGACCCTGGCCGACCGGGTCGAGGACGCGCAGTCGTCCGGCCTTCTGGAGGCGGGCGTCTCGATGGACGCGCTGGGTGGCAGGGTGCGCGACCTGGCCCCGGACGAGACGGCGTTCGTGCACCGGCAAGCCCTGGCCACCGTGCAGTACACCGCCACCTTTCCCCCCGGCCGGCCGCGCACGGCGGACGCCTACGTGCGAGCGTTCCGGGCGGCGATGGTTCCGTACTGGGGCGCCCACGCCTACGTGAACTACGCCGACGCCTCGATCCGCGGCTACCGGTCGGCGTACTTCGGCGCCAACGCGGCCAGGCTCGCCGACGTGAAGCGGACCTACGACCCGGACGGGTTCTTCACCCAGCCCCAGGACTGGTGACCGGGCCAGCGGCGCGACCTGATGCGGTCAGCCGATCGTGCCGGCGTAGTCCGTGACGAAATGCTCCCGGACCGGCCCGTCCCCGAAGCATTTCGTCGCGGACTATCCCAGGAGCTCGGCGACCCAGGCGGGGACGAGGAGACCGGCGGGGCCGTGGCGGGCCTCGTCGAAGTGGTGGGTGCCCTCGCTGGGCTGGAGGTTGAGCTCGAGGGTGCGCGCCCCGTGGACGGCGGCGTACTCGACGAAGCCGGCGGCCGGGTAGACCGCACCCGAGGTGCCGATCGAGACGAAGAGGTCGGCGACCGCCAGCGCGTCCTGGATCTCGTCCATGCCGTGGGGGACCTCACCGAACCACACGACGTCGGGACGCAGCTCGGCCACACCGCAGCGGGGGCAGGGCGGGAAGTCGCCGAGGTCCTCGGTCCACGGGACCCGGCTCCGGCAGCCGCGGCACAGGGCCGAGCGCAGCTCGCCGTGCATGTGCAGCACCCGGGTCGAGCCGCCCCGCTCGTGCAGGTCGTCGATGTTCTGGGTGACGAGGACCAGGTCGTCGCCGAGGTGCTCCTCGAGGCGTGCCAGCGCGAGGTGGGCGGGGTTCGGCTCGACGGCAGCGAGCGCGGCGCGCCGGGCGTCGTAGAAGCGCTGCACGACCATCGGCTGGGCGTCGTACGCCTCCGGCGTCGCGACGTCCTCGACCCGGTGCCCCTCCCAGAGCCCATCGGCGTCGCGGAACGTCGGCACCCCGCTCTCGGCGGAGATGCCGGCCCCGGTGAGCACGACGACCTTCATCGCGGCCACCCTAGGTGCTGGCGTCAGGTGACGAAGACGAGCATGAATGCGGTGAACATCACGGCCATGCCGGCGAAGCCGAACGGCGCCCCGGACCAGGTGAGGGCGCGCGCCGTGGCCCTGCTGGCCCCGCGGTTGCCGAGGTCGTCGCGGGCGAGGGAGTAGCCGGAGCGGCCGGCCGGGAGGAACTGCACCAGCCAGGGGCCGTAGACGAGCATCGCGGGCACCGCGACGACGGCGGCGGGCTCGTGCGAGCCGGACCGACGTGCGATCGCCGTGCCGAGGCCGAAGACGACCAGCCAGCCCAGCAGGGCGACCAGGTGCGTGCCCACCACCCACGCCACGGCGCGGAGCGGTCGCCCGCCGGCGCGCGCGAGGTACCAGTCGAGCACCCGCGACTCGAAGGCGATCCCGACCCCGAAGGACCACACGAACACGAAGACGGCGAGCGCCGGTACGAACCAGCCCGGCACGCTCAGCCCACCCGGCCTTCAGCGGGCGCGTGGACGGTCACGACGTACCCGTCCGACTCCTCGAACGGCCCCCGGTCCCAGCCCGCGAAGCGCGCCAGCGGGACGAGTCCGGCAGCCCCGAGAGCCGCGTGGACGTCGGCCAGCGGCGTGACCGGGCAGCCCGCCGGCAGGTGAGCCGCGTCCAGACCGAACCCGCACACCACCAGGCCGCCCGGGACGACGTGCGCCGCGAGCCGGGCGCCCACGGCGGCGAGCGTGCCCGGCTCCAGCAGCGGCAGGATGTTGCCGGCGAGCAGGACCAGGTCGAACCGGACTCCGAGGTCGAACGACGCGAGGTCGCCCGGGCGCCAGTCGAGCCCGGGCGCCTCGGCCCGGGCCACGTCGAGCATCGTGTCGTCGACGTCCACCCCGACGACGTCGTAGCCGAGCTCGTCGAGGCGTACGCCGATCCGTCCGGTGCCGCACCCCGCGTCGAGCACCCGCGCCGGTGGGTCCACCAGCCCGGTGACGAAGGTGACCTCGCCGTGGATGTCCTGGCCCCGGTCGGACATCGACCGGAACCGCTCGGCGTAGGTGCGCGCGTAGTCGTCGCCGGCACCTCGACGGGCGACCTCCTGCCAGCGGGTCGGCGGCGTCAGCTCAGCGCCTCGATGTGGAAGTTGACGAACAGGCCGTCGACCGTCGTCACCGTGGCCGACAGCTGGCCGCCGGTCTTCTCCGGGAGGGCTGTGCACGTGACCACCTCGTCGACGACGCCGAGCAGGTCGCCGTCGCACTCGACCGAGTCGATCGCGTAGCCCTTGCCGCTCAGCGTGCTCTGAATGGTGTCCGCGACCCGTTGGGCGCGGAGGTACGGCGTGACGTCGTACGTGCCGTCGCCCGAGGCGTCGGTCACGGTGACGTGGACGTCGGCCGTCTCCGCGCCGACATCGAGGTGGCAGTCCTGGGTGGCGTCCGCCTTCCGCTCCAGGTCACCCTCACAGGTCGCCTTGACCGTGGCGCCCTTGTCGTCGGGCGTGGTCCCGTCCACGAGCTGCTGCTCCAGGTCGGACTGGCTGATCGTGGAGGGGGCCGACTTCGTCGAGACCTCCGCGTTGCAGCCGGCGAGGGCGACGACGCACAGGACGGCGGCAGTGACGGTGGCGAGCTTGGACATGGGGTTCCTCCGAAGGTGGCCGGCCAGGAGTGCCGGGGGATCGCGTCACGCTCGGCGGCGTGTGCGGCCAGCACGGGCATTCTAGGGTCGGCCGGCGCACGCGCGTGGGCGTTCGCGGGCACTGTCTCAGGCTCGGAAGCCGGCCTCCCAGGCGGCCGGACGGTGGGGTCCACGAGATCGACGTACTCCTGCTCGGGTCGCGCGCCCAGGGCCCTGTTGACGGTGGCGAATGCGATCCGCAGTGCGACGAAGAGAGTCAGGCGCAGGATCTGGGCGCTGTCGAAGCCGAGCCTGCGCAGCTCGTCGAGGTCGGCGGAGGTCGTCTCGTCCGCGAGCTTGTCGCCCCACGCCCGGGGGCAGTAGGCGTCCCCGGTGGGCGCCGCGCCCACGATGGTCGCCACCCCGCGTTCGGCCACGGAGAGCCCGGCGGTCCGCGCGGTCGAGGAGACCAGCTTGAACAGGTCGTCGAGCGCGGCCGGGTCGTGCCTCCAGAGGGTGGTGACGTTGGCGACGAACCCGAGGTCGGGCAGGTCCCTCTCGCAGAGTGCGGCCGTGGCCTCCGAGGTCGGCGCCTCACCGAGCAGCAGGGTGACGGGCTCCGGGGCGACGCGGGCGGTGAACCCGACGCAGTCGATCTCGGCCCGCAGGGCAGCCCGTCGCGGACGCGCTCGGTGGCGGCCGAGCGGCAGGAGCGGTGGAACTCTCCGCTCCGACCGCCTGGATCGCCTCGTACGCCGGGCCCGTGGCGGCCAGGGCCCGAGCAAAGGTTCCGGGGTCGGGGAACTCCCAGACGAACGGCACCCGGAGCCGACGTACGTCGATGAACCCGGCCTCGGTGAGGAGCCGCTCTCCCACCCCCGGTCGGCCAAGCGACT
>JAOPYB010000430.1 GCA_025964835.1 Nocardioides sp.
GCTCCCAGATGCGGGAGCGCTCCTCGGCGAGGGAGGGCAGTGAGGCGGGGTCCGGATGGTGCCAGGTGAGCGCCCTGCGCTGCTGGTCGGCGGCCTCGCGGGCCACCTTGCGGACGTTGGCGAGGTAGCGGAGGTACTCGGTGCGCGACCCGGTGACCTGCTGGTTGCGCTGCTTACGCTGCCGGTCGAGCTGGACGACGATGAAGCCGAGGGTCGCGAAGAGGAACATGCCGGCCGCGATGTAGCCGCGCCCGCCGTTCGTGCTGCCCATGGTCGCCACGAGCACGATCGACCCCAGGCTGCCGAGCATCGGGATGGCGTTCATGAGGACGCCGCTCGCGCCCTCGTTCGGCTCGATCTCCGGTGGTGGCTGGAGCACGATCTGCCCGGTCGGCATCGCGGGTTCGTCGAGCCGTCCCCCCCGAAGCGTCGTGCTCAAGAAGTCCCCCTGCTGCCGCCCGGCCGTGCCCGATCACCAGCGGACCACCCGCGGTGGGTTGATGATAGGCGCGCCGCCGGGGGAGCGGCCAGCGTTGCGGCGCTCCGGGGCTACTTCCACTGCCAGCTGGCGAGCACGGACTCCATGACCTGCTGCAGCTTTGCGTCCGATCCGGAGACCTGGAACACGACCTCGGCGTCGTTCCCGTCGTACGCCGAACCCAGGCTCTCGCCCTTCAGGCCGCCGCCCACCGGCCCCGTCAGGTGGTACGCCGGCTCGCCGGCCAGCGTCGTCTCGGGCTCGATCGTGGGCGTCTTTGACCAGGGTCCGTACCGGAGCGCCTGGTGCGCCAGGTGATCGAGGGTGAAGTCGTTGCCCGCGAGCGACACGACCGAGAACGAGATCTGGTCGCCGGACTCGGCGTCGTACGCGAGGACCGAGAAGTTCTTCGCGGTCACGCTGACGTCCCAACCAACCGGGACGTGGGTACTGAAGAGCTTCATGTCGACCGTCTTGCCCGCGGCCGGTGTCACCGAGTCGGAAGGGGAAGGACTCGCGCTCGCGTCCTCCGAGCTGGTCGCGGGGGACGTCGGCGGGGCCGGGGTGGGGTCGTCGTTGCCGCCGCACCCGGCGAGCAGCGTCGAGGTGAGGAGCAGGCCGGTCAGGAAGAGGCGGGTGCGCGCTTCGAGCGGCGACGTGGCCATGGTCGTGGTCGTGGAGCTACTTCCACTGCCAGGTGGCCAGGACCGACTCCACCATCGACTGCAGGGCCGCGTTGGACTGGTAGTTGTCGAATCTGACCGCGACGGCGTCGCCGGCGCGCACGGCTCCGCGCACGTCGACGAAGATGCCGCCACCACCCGATGAGGCGAGGTGGTACGCGGGCTCGCCAGCGAGCTCGGTCTGGCCGACGATGGACGGATCCTCGCCCGGCCAGGCCCCGAGTCGCACGGCTTCCTTGGCCAGATCATCGAGGCCCTGGTCGTTCCCGAAGGTGTCGACGATCGTGAATGCGATTGCGTCGCTGCTGTCGGGGTCGTGGGACGTGATCACGTAGTCCTTGGACACGACGGTGACGTCCCAGCCTTCGGGCACGTGTGCGGTGAAGTCCTTGGTCTCGACGAGCTTGCCGGTCGCCGGTACGACGGATGGTGAGTTGGACTGGCTCGGGTCGTCCGAGGCAGAGGCCGGGGTGGAGGTCGAGGGGGTCGGGTCGGCCTTGGGGTCGTCGTTGCCGCCGCACGCGGCGAGCAGCAACGTGGAGGTGACGAGCAGGCTGGTCAGGACGAGGCGGGTGCGCGCTCCGAGCGGCGTCGTACGCAAGTTGTCCCCCTGGGATTCGGACGAGTTCGTCGATGATAGGCGTGCGCCGACCGAGCGACTACCCTGCTTCACGCGGGCGGCGGGCGCCCGGGCGCGGGGGAGACGGCGTGGCGACAGGTACGAGGAGCGGCGAGAACCTCGCCCTGACGGTGCATGGACCCGTCGGTGTGCTCGACCTGCTCGTCCCTGCCGGGGCCGCGGCCACCGACGTCGCGCGTGAGTACGCGCGGCAGTCGGGGCTCCCGTCCATCCCGCTCCTGTTCACCAGCTTCGGTGCCCCGCTGCTGCCGGATGTCGCCCTCGCGGACGCCGGGGTCGGTGCCGGGGACGTCCTCGTCGCGACGACGACGATCCAACCGCCGGCGCCGGCGGCGCCGCGTCGGTCGTGGCGCTCGGAGACGAGCGAGCCCCCCGGCGCGTTGAGCGTGGTCTGGTTCTGCATGGCCGTCGGGACGGCCGTCCTGGCGGCCTGGTTCGCTGCGCACACGTCGTCGGAGGTCTTGCGCAGGAGCACGGTCGAGGTCCTCGCCGGGGCGGCGGTCCTGGGCGTTCTGCCGATCGGGCGCTTCGCCGCGCATCGTGCTCTGGCCGCACCCGCCTTCGCCGCGGCCGCGGCGTTCGCCCTCGCCTGGGACCCGCACCCCGAACGGCTGCCGACGATCGTGGGCATCGCCGCGCTGGTCGGCGCCGTCGCGGCGGCCGTGGCCCGGACGCTCGACCGGCGCAACGAGGAGGCCCTCCGGGTCTGGATCACCGTCGGTATCGAGATCTTCCTGGTGACCGCGCTGGCAGCGCTGGGCGGGTTCCCGCCGCGCGTCTCGTGGGCCGTGCTCCTGGTGGGGGCGATGCTCGCCGCGCGTTTCGTGCCGGGGTTCGTGGTCGACGTGCCCGACCAGTACCTCCTCGACCTCGAGCGCCTTGCGGTGACCGCCTGGTCCGCGCGCGACCGTCCGTCCGGCCGGCGCGGTCGGACCCTGGTGAGCCGCGCCGCCGTCGCCGCGGTCGCCGCTCGGGGCACCCGGATGCTCACCGCCTACTGCGTCGCGGTCCTCGTCGTGGCTGCGATCACGGCGCCGCTCCTCCTCGAGTCGACGCCCCTGGCGATCGACCGGATCGGTGCGCGTTGCCTGGTGTTCTTCAGTGGCTGCGGTCTCCTGCTGGCGGCGCGCTCCTACCGGCACGCGGCGCCGCGAGCCCTCCTGCGGGCCGCCGGACTCATCTGCCTGGGCGTCCTGCTCGGCACGGGTCTGCTCACGCTGAGCGACGGCCGGACCGCCGCGCTCGCCGGTACGGCGATCGTCCTGGCGGGGGTCCTCATCGTGGCCGCGGTTGCGACCGGTCGTGGGTGGCGGTCGGCCTGGTGGTCGCGACGTGCCGAGGTGGCCGAGGCGCTGTGCGGATCTGCGGCGGTCGCCTCGGTGCTGGTCGCGTCGGGGGTGTTCCGCAGTTTGTGGGAATCGATCCACATCCAGGTTTAGGGCTGTCAGGCTCGGGTAGTCGTCCAGGTGTCGGATTCACGGGAACGTCGGTCCGGCCGCCAGAACTGAACTGACACCGACAATAAATCTCGAGCGGCGACATGCCGCCCCGGGGGAAGGAATGGCGACATGTCGAACAACGCTCCCGAAATGGGACAGGGTGAAAAGACACTCACCAAGGCCGCTGGAATGGTGGTTGACGCCAAGAAGGACTTCGACGGCTTCAGCCGCAAGCTGGACGGTCAGATCTCGGGCCTGAAGGGCAAGTGGGCGGGCGCCGGCGGCACGGCCTTCTTCACGCTGCACCAGGCCTGGACCGAGAAGCAGAACGTCATCACGAACGCGCTCAACGAGTTCGAGGCGTCGCTGCAGTCCACCGAGAAGGACAACATCAACACCGATGAGGCCCAGTCCTCCAACTACAACCGGACTGCCGGCCGCCTCGGCGGCTGACAAACGACCCAGGAACAGGAGTGAGTGAAATGAGCCTCGACGGACTTCGCGTAAACCACGCCGGCCTCGACACCGCGGCCGAAGACATGGCCCGCACGGTCAAGGACATCGATGACCGACTGAACCGCCTGGAGCAGGAGCTGGCGCCGCTGCGCAGCGACTGGACCGGTAGCGCCCAGCAGGCCTACACCACGGCCAAGGCCAAGTGGGACGGCGCCATCCAGGAGATGAAGGGTCTGCTCGCCGAGACCAGCTCGACGGTCTACCAGTCGAACGCCGAGTACAAGGCCGCCGACCAGCGCGGCGCAGCCTCTTTCGACATCTGACCGGATGCGACCTCGACGGGGTCGGTCGCCGCAACGGCGTCCGGCCCCGTCGGGGACGTTTCCACAGCAGACAACGGGGTAGGAAATGAACATGTTCTTTCCAGATGTGGTGGGCGGCATCCAGGACGTCCTCGCCGATATCGGTGACGCCGACATCGTCATCGACCAGGCAGCCATCGACACGGTGCTCTCCACGCTCCAGAGCAAGCACGAGGACCTCTCGGGGAGCCCATTTCCCAACCTGCATGTCCCGGCCACCGCGTTCGGCGCGGCCGGCACCGCCGGCGAGCTCGGTGGCCAGCACGCCCTGGCTCATCAGGTGATCAACGAGACTCTGCAGGGCGTGCTCGACGACCTGATCCGCTTCCGCGACGGCCTCAAGCACGCAGAGAAGCTCGTGCACGAGGCCGACACCCAGAGCGCAGCCGACTTCGACAAGAAGCGTGCCGCCGCGGCCGACATCCTGGTCAAGGCCTCGCGCCATTCGGAGGGTGACGTGCGCAACCACGAGGCGCGCAACCACTACCTGCGCAACCATGGGAGTGACGGAGCATGAGCGGACCCCAGGTCGAGCGACTCCGTGCGGGAGTCGCAGGCGCCAACCGTAAGCTCGTCGAGAAGGCGCAGCAGGACTGGTACGACGGCTCCTTGCTCCTCTCGACCGTGGCGACATCGTTGCAGCACGCCGCGCCGCACATCAAGGGCCAGATCGGTGAGAGCGGCCAGGCAGCCGCCGACGCCTTCCACGCTGTCGCGGCCAAGGTCACAGAGCGCTCCGAGCAGATGCTGGCCGCGAGCACCGCACTCACCAACGCCGCTGATGCGCTCAAGGCGGCCGAGGACACCCGCGACTACATCGACTCCCACCCCGTCGCGGACCCCGGCCCGAAGCCCACCGTCACGCCCGGTATGGACCAGACCCACGACGACATCAACGCCATGCGGGCCTGGAACTCCAGGTCGTCGGCGGCCAGTGCCCAGGCAAGCGACCACGAGACACGTGCTCAGGTCGCCGCCGACCACATGGACAAGGTCTACAACCAGTCGACGGCCACCATGAAGAAGGTCCACGGCAAGCCGGACCCCGTGAAGCCGGTCAAGGACGGCGGCACCGGTGGCGGCGGAGGATCCACGGGCGGCACGTCGCCCGGTGGCACCGCGCCTTCGTCCGGCGGGGGCGGCAGGCACCCGACCGGGCCCACCTACTCGACGAACCCGGGGCACAACGACAACAACACCGACGTGCACTGGGACCCGAGCAACCCCGGGCCCAACGGCGGTGGTGGCAACGACGACGGCGGTGGTGGCAACAACGTCGTCGACCCGTGGTTGCCGCCGGGCACCGAGGAGGGCGGCGGTTCGACCGCGCCGACCACGATCGGCGCCGTTCCCGGAGGTGGCTCGACGACCGCCGGCAGCCCGGGTGGCTCCAGCCTCGGCACGACGGGCGGAGTCGCCGGCGCGCTCGGTGGCGGCGTGATGGGCGGCATGACCGGGGTCACCGGTGCGGTCCGCGGACCGACCGCCGTGCCGACCGGCGCCGCCGCGGGAGCCGGTGGCCGCGCCATCGGCAGCACGACCCGCACCGGCGCGAGCGGCAGCGCCCTGGGACGTGGCACGAGCGCTTCGACCGCCGGCACCACCGGCGGTGCCCGCAGTGCCGGAGGAGGCACCGGGACCCGCAGCGCCGGCGCGGCCCGCAGCGCCGGCGGGGGGACCCGGGGCGCGGGCAAGGCCGGTTC